>JAPLKN010000145.1 GCA_026388075.1 Elusimicrobiota bacterium | reverse complement strand
GTTGTACTAGCTCAATAATTCGGTAACTTTTTGTAGTTTATCAAATGGTGTTATATAATTCAAACCGCCATGTTTGCGTAAATGGTTAAACTCGAACAGGAAATTTCCAAGATTAAGGATAATATCTTGTTCTGAAGCAAAAGAATTCGGGTAAAAGAACTCCTTTTGAACGATACGCCAGAAAGCCTCAATTTTGCCGTTGGTTTGCGGTCTGTAAGGCCTAGTACAAATATGTTTTATACCCAATTCCTTGCAAAAGGTTTCAAAGGGATGTTCTCTAGCAAGCGAACCTTTGAACTCTGCACCGTTATCTGACAGAATAGATTCAAATTCGAAATTGTATATTTGTTTAAACCATGACAATGACCGTGCCAAGAAATAAGTTAAGGTTGATGCTTTTTTGTCTTTAATAATTTCAGCATAGGTCAAACGCGTACAGTCGTCATTAACAGCAGCAATATAAAGCTCTTTTACTTTAAAAGAACAACGGATATCATGGGGAACTTTACTAAGGTCTATATGAGCCAATTCTCCAGGGGACTGACGTTCGTAGCGCTTAATGACCTTCTTATCCTGCTCGTTAAGCGGATAACGCGCTTTAATCCGGTCCATAGTTGCCGGTGAGGGCGTTTTGTCTAAGTAATATGGTTTAAATAAAAGAACAAGCTCGTATCTGTTTGAACCAAAGTGCCTATATGCTTTTACAATAGATCGTTCTATCTCTTTTGGGGTTCTTCGCGAACCGGGGCGCGCACCCCGCTTCTTGGGCAACAATGATTCATCCAGTTTTCCGCCATTGACCCATTTGTGATAATAGCGCGTTAGTTCTTTCTTTGAAATATTATGTGCTGAACACAGGTCCTTAACATATCTAAAGGGGCGCGGATCAATCTTTGCTTTTGTTCGTTCGTACTCTTTTAGTATTGGTATCCATCGCTTTACTATTATTATGTCTTGGTATTTCATTGGACAGCCTCCTTTGGTTATATTCTACCAAAAGAGTTACCTAATTAGTGAGCATTAACAACTGTCCCTATTTTTCCAGCAGTTTAAGCGGCCCCTAGCATATCTTTCACTGAATTTATAATCGTATTTTCATGCATTTTTTCAATTTTTATTTGTATCTTGGAATCAGAGTAAACCCTCAAGATTTTTATCAATCCGCTCATGGCTCCGGGCACACCATCTTCTGTCATTTTTGTTAATTTTACAACACTTTCATCAAACAACTTAGATAGATTTTGCTCAGTATATCCCTTTGAAAAAGCAGAATCTATCTGGTCAATTATTTTAACAACTTCCGAATTGTTATCTATTTTTGAAACCACTTCAGATTCCAAAAATTCCCTTTTCAAAAGTATCTGCCCAAACAATTTCCAATGTTTGAAATTAGAAAACATCCATTTTCCTTTAGTATTATTCAAAAGGTCATCCTTGATAAGTGTCATCTCAAAAACAGCTTTAATAAACGCCATAAACAATACTATATTTTCAACCGTAGCCCCATATCCAGCAATTTTTTCTGAAAGTTCTCCAAACCTCGCATAAGATTTCCTTTCTTTAACCCATCCTGCCTGTTCAAGATCCTTTGCAAACATTTTTACTTCTTCAATATCCGTTTCGTTTAAATCCTTTTTAAAGACGGTCAAATAAGCCTTAATTTTTGAATACTTTTCCTGTTCCAGTAATTCTTTTATTTTTATCCACAGTTCTATATCGGGAAGATCTTCTTTTTCATACATATAAGCAGAATCATATTCTTTTTCAGGTGTTGTCTTAAATACGGCTTTTAGTTTTGCAAATTTTTCTTTGCATCTTTGATAGAAATCCACACCCATAGCAAAAACCAAAAATTTAAAACCGGCCGTATCACCGACCAGAGATTCAACAGGAATTTCTACCATACCGGCTTTGAATTCTTTCACTTTTTCCGGATCAGTAATAAAAAGGCATTCGTCTTCTTCAGCGTCCAACTTACCGTCAATTGCTGTCCCTTGAAATTTAACAAATTTTACTCCGTCAATTCCTTTGAACAATGCCCTATCTTCTTTTTTCTTTAATTTAATCGTTATTATTGAAGAAGCGGATTTAAAATTCTTCATTGCTTTGTCTAAAACTTCCACGGGATCTCCTTCAAAATTTGACAGATCCAGTTCGAAACCGTTGAAACCAGCCCTGCCAAGTTTATCAGCTTTTGTATCAATATCAGAAACATCGAGATCCGAAAGAATATCAACACCGCTATCGTGGCAGTATTTAACTATATCTTCTAAGTCTTTTTCCGACAAATCTGAAGAAAGATCCCTTAGCCTTATATTTACGGCGCCGATTCTTGCCAAAGTATTAATAGCTTCTAAAATCTCACTTTTATTCTGTCCCTTTACTGACGCACTTAATATGAAATATCTGCCGTTAACAAATCTTTCGTGATTCTTCTGATTTTCAGCCGCCTTGAATTCTTTAAAATCCTTTATTCTGCTTTCTTCTAAAGTTTTAAATTCAGCCCCCATGCTTCTTTTTTCACATCTATCCTCAAAAGATGACGGCTTTTTGCCGGTATCATTGAATATTATTGCAGGTTTAAAACCCGTTTCTCCTTTGTGCATTTCATTGATTGTTCTTTTAATGGCAGGATCTCCCTCCCTAATTCCGTCACCGTAAAGTTCCCTTATAACCTCAACTGAAGCATTATTTAAGGCAACCTCGGCTCCCGCTCTTGGCTCAACATAAATTATTTCAATAGAAGAAGCATCATCCTTCCAAACCGACTTTATCCATATTTTGCACAGTCTGCCTTCAACTGAAATTTTCCTAGGCAAACTAACATCCCTTTGATTAAGGCCTTGTATAATTTTTTCGTGGTCCGCAACAGTTACAATTATATTGTTTGCTCCTTTAGAATTTTGATCCAGCAATCTATTAGCCATATTATCATTTAAGTTTTCTGAATTTAAACAATAGTAAAAGGCTGAAGGAAGAGCAGTCTTTTGAACTCTCGCCGCCCTAAATAAATTTCCAAGTTTTGCCCCTATCTCTGATTTTTTCGTTAAAAAAGCAATTAATGCAACCGGCATAACAATAATCTTAAATATTTCTTGCAGTCTTGTATGCTGAAACATTCTTTTGATGTTTGAAGAACTACGAACGGCATCTTTTAAAAAATCTGACGTATCTTTTTTCTGGATAATCTCAAGAATGTCGTCAATCCAAAAATCCTTTTTACCTTCAACAAAGTGCCTGAACATTTTAAACCGTGATAGGATATCCTTTGGCAGTCCTTGATTGAACAAAAACTTTTCAAAAGCACTGTATAGAAACGCTTGACGCGGATTAGCATATTCGCTAATCAATTTATAAACATCCCCTTCTTTCATAACTTGACGTTCCACTAAAGCCATTAAATTGAAAATATCTTTTAAAGCAGGATTCTGATCTGCAAGAATCTTAAAAAATAAATAACTCCCAGCTGTTGTCAAAGATTCATTTTTAAAATCTTTTTTGTGGAAATTTAATAGTAAGTGAATTGATTCATGCCAAATTTCATAGGGAAGGAGCAATAAATTATTTGCACTAATAAAGGAAAATGAACGATTAAATAAACGAGTCTCCGCTCCGTCTTGTGAAGTTTCGAGTTCATATTTGATCCCGATTTTGACCCCAGACAATAGATTACTAATCTTTTTCTCGATTTTCTCGCCACATCCTTTAGCATAGACATTAAGACAACTATTAATTAAACTCTTGAATGCAAGCAGGCGAAAATATGCTTTATAATGAATTTTTAAGAATTTATTCATTTTTTCATTGTTAAAATACTCTACTGAATTATTAATTAACTTATACCCGAGCATTTCGGCAATAGCATCTCGCAGATTCTTAGCAATTCCCTTCTCTACTGCCAAAATTATCATACTTACAGTTTCATCCATCAAATCGTTCCAAGAGAATATGTTAATCTTCTGGTCAATTTTACGGAGAAATTCCTCTATGTCTTTTCTATTCTCACCGATTGGTTTGTCAAATAATTCAACCTGCTTTAATTTTTCCTGTCCGATTTCAATAGCAATTTGCCGTAAATAGTCTCTTTCTGTTTTTGAAAACCAGTCAGAAACGATATTTCCTTGTTCATCTTTCCATATCTCAACTGCACTGTCTTTCCCTTCCAATCCAAATATTTTTTTCAACCGTTCATCTTCCGCTGGAATTTCATATTTATCTTCCAACTTGATGTTTTCTTTCGTCTTACCATCAAATGAAATATCAATTCCATTTTCTATCATAATCCTCAACACTTTCTGTATAGTACCATCTTCCAAATAATCCGCGTTTCCTGAGAAAATATTATCTACATCATTTTTTGTTAATTTATTACAATCCAAATCTTTTCTAACAATCCCTGATCTTTGAAAAGACAATATTTCAGATTTAATTTCTTCTGCCGTGTCCTTTATTGAATCTATGATATTCTTGATCATTGTTTGTTTTGTTTTCTTTGAAACGAGATAAGCCGTATGCAAGCTGTGGGAAAAAATGAAAAGATGATCAGTAAACCAAATGTAGAGTTTGCGCAAACCTTCGCCGTTAATCTTTCGCTTCTCTGCAAATTTCATGACCGAATTTAACCTAATGAATGCTTCATAAGTCATTTCCTTATATTGCCCGTCAAACTCTTCATCTTCCTTGTTTGTTTCAAATCCATAATGTTTTGAGAGATATGCATCAGCAAGCTCTTTTTTGATTTTAATTATTCCATAGAGAAGATCAAGCAACTCGTCCTTTTTTCTGCTGTATTGATAAATATCTACTCCTAACCGCTTCAAGATATCAAAACAAAGCCTGATTTCATCATCTTTCATGTTCGACATGTCCCAGCCAGCAGAATACGAGGAATTTGAATGTAATTCCTTTGTCCAGTTACTATCTTTTATTGAATTAATAAAACCATTCTCCCTTATTCTCTCTTTAACCGCTACTGCTTTGGAAATAAAAACTTTAAACTTTTCACCATTAGAACCAACTTCTACAGCAATATTTTTGGCAAATTCACGCAATTTCTGCTGTTTTTTGTTTCCGGCAAGTGTTTTATGGTAATCTTCGTAGGTTTTGCCGGGATTGGCTTGAAGGAATTTATATTCACCGATTTCATGTACAGCAAGTTGTTCCAAAAGCTCCTCTCTTTCAGATGAGGTCTTGTTTTCTAATCCTTTTAAGAATGCTCTATGCACATATATCGTGTACGAACCATCAGCCTCTTTAACGATTGTTGAAAGTGAATAAGCATCCCCTTCGGGCGGAATCAGGTCCGGATTATCGCTGACAACTAAATTTACTTTGGCATTCAATTGTTTTTCCGCATGTGATCGTATAATTTCAACATATGTTTTCTCTTTATTGGTAAGCTTCTCTTCATCAACTTTGCCAAGCTCAAACATCTTTGCTAGGGCCTCCTGTACTGATATTGATAATTGAATCAATGTGTCTAGCAAAGAGTTTTCTTCAATTTTTGATAATTCTTCTACGCTTAACCCGGATTTTCCAATAATCCAGTTCGCTAATTTTACGCTCAGACTCTCGGCCTCTATAATTCCCAGAAGGGCTTCCTTCGCCCCCTTAATTGCCGCCCGGGCAACAGCGATCTCCGGCTTTTCGCCAAGGGAAGTGTTTTTCTCGTATTTTTGGTTTTCTTGAATATCTTTTATAAGTTCCTCCATTATGAAACGCGGCGGAATAAGAACCTTCTGTGTCAAAACTGGCTCAACCCATTCGTTATATCCGTAACTGATTTCTTTTTCAACAACTGTATTCTTTGAATACTCTCGCAACCTATTTATATAAACACCGGGGTTTTCCAATTTCCAATAATCCGCCATTGTCTTTATGCATATTTCCGAAAAAACAACATTTCTTAAATTGGAAATAAACTTAAGCTTAAATATTCCCCAATCAACCGGGATATTATACTGTTTAGATAAATCAAGAACCATAAATAAAAATGCACGGGCAGCTGCGTGCGGAGATGACATAAAATACTTATCTCTCACTGCTTCTTCAAAGTGTTTTTCATATGGCCAGTCAAGCACTGATTGCCATTCTTCAATATTGATATTAAATTTTTGCATGAAGTCTAACACTGATAATTCTGATACTGTTTCCGCTAAAGCATCCAGCGTCAAAGACCCGTATTCATTTGCTATTCCGTATACACACTCTTGAGCAGAATGAGATATTTCGTGACACAATTCAAGCAATACGCCTTCCGCATTTTTATCAGTAATGGTCTTTTGGGGAATTCTTATTCCAATACCTGTTTGCTCCGCCCTGGACGAAAACTCAGTATTTCCTATTTCATAATACAACTCTCGCATATCCTCACCCTTTAATATTTCTTTCTTGTTTCTTTTGATAAAACCGAATTCTGAAGCAAGAAATACGGTCATGCTGTACATCCTCAATTTTTCATTCTGAAGCCAGTTTTCTGCTTTAACAAAGTTTCTATTCCAATCCTCTCTATTTGATTTCAGCAGCTTGGAAATCTCGTCAACAGCTATTAGCTCCAATTCTTCCGAAATCTTCACCAAATCTTCCTGCGAAAAATCACTTTTTATTTGATAATTACTGCACAGCAATGAAAATGCATATATTCTTAATTCTGCACGTGTTTCCGGATCTTCTGAAATATGTCGCAAGATATCAATATTCGTTTTTTGAAGATATATCTCGTGATAAGCCGCCGCAATGTCAGCACCACGATCTATTGCGCTTTCGGACTCACTTTCATTAACATTTTTCACAATATTTTCATATAGCTTTGCTTCCTTTCCATATTCAAGTAGTTTCTGCTGTTTTTTGTCTCCGGCAAGTGTTTTATGGTAATCTTGATAGTTCTTGCCGGGATTGGCCAAAAGGTATTCATATTCTCCGATTTCATGTATAGCAAGTTGTTCCAAAAGCTCTTTTCTTTCTTGCGATTTCTTGTTTTTTAATCCTTTAAAAAATGCCCTATGCACATATATCGTGTATGAACCATCAGCATTTTCAATAATTGTTGAAAGTGAATAGGCGTCCCCTTCGGGCGGGATTAGATCAGGATTGTCGCTAACAACTAAATTTACTTTCGCATTCAATTGTTTTTCCGCGCGTGACTGTATAGTTCCACCGTATGCCCGTTCTTCATCGGTTAGGTTCTTCTCCTCAACTTTTCCAAGCTCAAACATCTTTGCTAGGGCTTCCTGTATTGATATTGACGCTTGAATTAGTGTATCAAGGAAAGAGCTTTCTTCCATTTTTGATAATTCCTCAATACTTAGCCCGGATGCTTTTCCAATAAGCCAATTTGCTAGTTTGACGCTCAGGCTCTCAGCCTCGGTAATTCCTTGAAGCAATTCCCTTGCCCCCTTAATTGCCGCCCGGGCAACAGCAATCTCCGGCTTTTTGCCGAGGGACACTACTTTATCTACTTCTTCGGGCATATACTCGGTTACCGGAATCCCCAATGGCTTTTTCTCAAAATCCTTTATTATATACGCCTGCTTAGTTTTTGTGGCAGAATCCAGATAATATTCAATGTCATATATTGAGCCTCCGATTTTTCCCAGCATCTCGGGAAGTTCTACCAGTTTGTTTTTGTATTTTTTGGCAACATAATCAATATATTCTCCGTGGCCGGGCTTGCCTACAATAAACTTTTTTGCCCCAATATATTTCGCAAACCTCTGCGCATACTTTATCATCTCTTCACCTACAGTTTCTTTTAAGGGGGCTATTTTCCCGTACTCTCTGTGTATTTCCATGTTGTTTATAGTTAGATATTCGTCCTCTGAAATGTAGAGCCACGAGCACGCCATCGTCTTACCCGTCGCCTCATCTATCACCTCTATCACGTTCATACCTTCATCTATTAGCCTTTCAAACATGGCTCTCGGATAAGTCGTTGATGTCATCGCAAGGCAGCAGCTTGTTTTATCCCCTATAAAAAGGTCGCGGCCAGGCTCTCTCTTCATAGGCCGTATGATGAAACTCTTCCGCTGTTTTTCAAGCTCTTGTATATATTTTTTCCCTTCCTTGCTCAAATTTGTTTTTAAAACGGCAAGCACCTGCTTAAGCTCTGGTACCCATTCCGATATCTTTATATCTGAAGCAAGCTTTGTGTTAGCACCTACTTCATCAGTCAGTGAAGTAAGTCTTTCGAGATTTTCTATCTTACACATTACTTCAACAATATCTTTCGGCGGTTGGGGCATTTTCTTATTGACCTCAAACCGGGCAATCTTATTCCGAGAATCGCAAACTACCGATAATCCCATATCTTCCAACACCTTTATGGCTTTTGTCCCGGCTTCTTGATCCTTTATAAATGCGTTCCTATTCATTATGTCTCTTAAATAATTAATCGCTCTCAACGCATCGCCTATCGGGTCATATTCATAAGAGCTTTTTTCATAATACATAAATTGCCCGTCCCCAAACCTCAAGCCTGAATCCCTGCCACCTTCAACCTGCCTGCCGCCCAGCCATCGGTCAACATTGATCCCCTCCTCAATCATCATTTTTCTTTCATGTTCGTTTTGGCTTGCTATTTCCCTGCCTATCCTGCTTTTCTGACTCTTGTTTTCAATAAAATCCCATACCCTGTCCTCAAGCATCGCCTTAAGATACTCCTTGTACATATCGTACTCCTGCCTTGATACATTTTCCTTTAGAAATTTTAGCGCTTGGCTAAGTTTTGGCGCATTTTCATAGTCTATCTTGTCGTACGCTCCCAAAGCTATATTTGTTTCTTCTATACCCAGCATTTTTGCAAGATTTCCCAAAAATCCTCTTTTAACAAGCTCGTTTTTCAATGCATACATCCTGTCTTCTATACTGTTTTCGCTGGTTTCAAAAGTGTATTCCATAATTCCATCAATATTTTCTAAAAGCCAGCCGGTGCTTCCCAGCTCCACTATTGATGATACCTTATCTATTATCTCCTGATTAAAAATCGTGAGGTTTATACACCTAAGCCCCTTTTGTATTACCCGCTCTGTTTCTTCTTTCTTCCATTTTTTGTCGCCAATCTTGCGAATTGTTTTTAGCTCTTTTGCTAACGCATCCCTCTGTATGGGCAAATTTTTGTATTTCGTTTCCAAATTCTTGCGCTTTTTCTCAGGCATTTTATTAAAATCTATCTTCTTATAATCATCCAGCTGAAGGTCTATTGCTGCAAGAGCTTTTTCTTTTTCCCCAATAACCAGCTTGCGGCTCCTTATTTCTAGTTTCCCTAAAATGCTCATCTTGATTCTGTTTACTACCTCCGCCGCTTTAGGGTCATTAAGCGCGGCTTTTTTACTATCTAAATACCGTATAACTACGTTCGGATTACCCTTGTCTTTTATAACCGAATTTAATACGCTTATCATATGTTTAATTGACCCCGGCATCAGTTCCTCAAGCGAAATTGAATATACTACATATTCCGTTCTAAACAAGTTTTCGTCAAAGCGCCTCCCTGCGTCAAGGCCGATGTTTGCCAAATGAAATTTATCCATGAATTCCGGTAAGTGTTTTGCAATTTCAGCTACTTTTTCCGGATTTTCAAGATATTTTTTATAAACATCCAATATTGGGCATTGTACTTCAGCCACATATTTATTAACTATAACAAGCTCTTTGGATAAGTTTTTGCTTATTATTTTGTCCTTTATCCCCGGTACCAAAAATTCGTGTAATATATTGTAGCTTTCAATTCCATTAATTTTTATTAATTCTCGCAAACCATTTAGATCCTCCGCTTTTTCTAATGCGCCAAGGTCATAAAGTGCTTTTATCTCTTCTAAAATCCTTGACGACTTTTTGGCTTGAGTCATTACAACCGGCCTTATAAGCTCGTCCCAAGTATTTACAGCTTTGCCGTAATTTTTTAATATAAGATTTGATAAATCGGATATTGCCTGCAATATCTTGGGGCTTGAATCAGCACACAAACTCATTATTTCGTTTATTTCTTCAAATACTATTTGTTGCCCTTGTTCTTTTATCACTGGACTTAAAGCTATCAGCAGACCGGATATACATTTTTCAGGCACTTTCCCTTGTAAAGTGAAAACAAATTCTATAAAATCTTTCAGGATGTTTTCATAATTATCAAATGTTATGGTGCCGTTGAATATTTCGGTAAATTTTTCATATACATCTTTCATTTTTATTTTGCGCTCGCTTCCCGAGCAATTTATTCTTGAGAGGCCTTCAAAGACTCTGATGTAATTGTCTCCTGTGATCAACTCGCGCAGTTTAAATAATCCGTAATAAAATGATTTTTCATCCCCTGCGTCAACGCCATATCTTATCAGTTCTTCGCCTATTTGCATCAGGTTTTCTTTAGTTAGTATTTCTTTTAAAGCCGGCAGCCCATATTCCAATAAACTCCCCGGATCAACACCTTCCGCTTCTGCAGTTTCTATTAAGCGCAATATTGTCTGCCAGTTGTCCTTAACAAATTCTGCCCCGCACCGTTCCCCGAGTTTTGAAAGGTATTCACATATATAAAATTCGCTCTTTTTGTCTTTCCCGGCCATAGCCATAATGTCTGCCCATTTATCTGAAATAAATTCCTTGCCAAAAGTTTCTTTTAAATACTTTATCTTTCTAAACAATTCCGGACTACCCCTAATAGACCCTCCTTCTTCATCTATTATTTCTATATCCTTAAATCCATATTTTATTGCCCTTAATATATCTCTTGCTATATTTACTAAATTTTCTTCTGTCCCTATCCAGCCCAACACCTCAAAAGTTCCTATATACAGATTTCTTACATATTCATCATAGCCTTCACGACTGACGAATGCAGCTGCAGGATTGTAATATGTTCGTATTTCTTTTATTATTTTTAATAAATCATTGCTTACTCTTATTAAATTTATCCGAAATCATTGAGTGATTCCTATTTTCTTCTGCCTCACGATCCATTTCCCAGTTATTTTTTATGAACCTTTTTGAATATTTTCTGTATGCCAAATATTCATTCAGCTGCATCAGCACACGCCATTTGTTTTTCAGGGCTATCCAGTTTTCTTTAAGAGTCTTTTTGAACTGTTGCCAACGATGAATATGATTTCTTAAATCATAATGTCTGAATTCATAAGAATGACCAAAAAGACCAAAATGTATATCGTTGATTTTTTCGTAATAATCTCTTCTTGACAGAATCCGTTTTGTATATAGACGTATTCTTTCTCCTTTTCTGTTAAACTTCAAATCTGCTTTATACACCGCATAAAAACTAAAAAGCCCGCTCGTTATTATGAATATCACTAATGCATACACAAAAAATGCGGGGACAATGGCCGCAATGCAAAAAAGCGCGGAATATGCCAAGCCGCTTAGAACTTGCGCAGTGAAATAGGCGAAAAATTCGCGTTTTCCTAGCATATGCAATAATTCGTGTAATAATATTCCGCTGAATAAAAGGATTATCCACTGCGCTATGGGATGCATTCTCGTTAAGAGTTTATATACTTTTGAATTGACGACTATTTTTGGCGTGCCTTTGATATTTCTTACTTCCATAAAGGATACTTCATTTGAGGGGTCTTCTACTGCGGAGGTTTTTAGCGGGCCGATTAGTTTGTAAGGCCCGGCACGTTCAGGCACAGTTTTACTCATCCATTTTATCATTCCGACTATAACCAGAAAAACCAGCATATAAATGCCGGGAACAAGCGAAGCAAATAACAGATTGACCGCCACAATACTGCCCAAAACGCTTACTAGGACTACCCCAGCTATTGCCCCGAGCGTTAAAATAGAAAAAGTTATCCCTGACGCCCTTGAAAGCCTGATTTGCATTCCTTCTTTCGGAATGTTTTCGCCGAGGGAAACAGCATTTACTGGTTCCACTTTTTTATTTTGTTCAAGTGTTTTCCACAAATTTTGGGCATTTTTTAAATATTTCTTTTTTCCCTCAAGGTCATATTGTATGAGGTTTACTGCTATGGTTCGATGAATTAGTTTTTCACCGGTTTGTACTGAAGCATCCTTTTTTGTCAATTCCAGGGCTTTCCTTTGAGCATCTTTTGACGGACGAACTGAATCAAAGGTATTATCGCCATATAATATCGCAGCTTTATCGTACATGTACCTCGTGCTCCATACTTCATCCTCAAAATTGTCTTCCCCGGCGATTACGATACTGACTTCGTATTTGATTCCATTCATTAGAACGGGTATTTTCTTAAAAAATTCATCTTTATGATGGCCTTTAACGATAATTGTTATATCTATGTCGTTGAACCGCGGATACCGGGTAAAACTGCCTACCGACAGTATATTTTTAACCTCAAAATGTTCATCTTCTGCGAGTTTTTTCAGGGCCTGTACCGAGGGGATCCCGTCTATCGTGGAGTTGCTGAAGTCAACTAACCTTTGGCGCATCAGATCTTCTTTTCCCAGCGATTTTAATAGTTTGTAATAGACGTTATTCTCGCCACCGACTAATTTGTCGGCAAGATTATAGCTCAGCTTTTGCCGTTTCGTTATATTGCGTTCCGCATTAGCAATTTCTTCTGAGTAGTTTAATAAACTTTCCTGCTGTTTGATTGATTTCAGGTATTGGTGATATGTTCCCTGATTTCGGCAGGTTTCAATGGGTTTCTGGGATTCAACAGACAAATCTGATATGTATTTTTCAAATCCTGGATCGTTTCCTTTTAATGCATTGTCTTCTCCAAGTTCATGCGCTACTAATGCCTCGATCATCTCAGGCGGGCCTGCCCTTTGAAGCCTTGGCGTAGGAGGGGCACGGTCTAGAAATGCGGTATGTACCATAATCTTCTTTTTGTCAGCATTGAATGTTGCCAAAGAATAAGCATCCCCTTCTGGGGGAACTAAGTTTTGATTTTCGCTGATAACCACCTTAAAACCAGGAAATCCTTGTTTTTTCAATAATTTTTTTATCAATTTGATATTCTTCTTATAAGGCTTTAGTTTCTTACCCGTAACCATATACCTTTCGTCTTCATACAAGCTTTCATGGGCTTCTTGAATTTTTGAGCCTATTTTGACCGACAATTCAGTAAGTTTTGCGATTAAATCATCAACTGTCTTGAACGCTTCGGTTATTTCCGATTTTATACCCAGCGCTTCGGCTATTATTTGAGCGCATTCGGATAACGGATTCTTAAACGCCGCCCGGGCAACAACAACTTCCGGCTTTTCCCCGAGGGATTGTGGCTTTTTCCTAACTCCGTCCACTATCATTTTATCTCTTAAATATTCCCGAGGATCTTTGCCGCTTATTACAGCAGACCATATGTCGCTGTTGTTTATAATGCCGCTATTTATCATATCTTCAAACTCTTTTTCACTCTTTATTTCTTCATACTTTTCGAGCATTTCATAAGGATCTTTGTTCCCCTTTGTTATAAAGAATACGTCGCGGTCGATTATATCGTCAAACTCTGAGTGCTTGCG
The DNA here is from genome assembly GCA_026388075.1 of Elusimicrobiota bacterium. NCBI lineage: Bacteria > Pseudomonadati > Elusimicrobiota > Elusimicrobiota bacterium. Next base: position 47,827 of record JAPLKN010000145.1, on the reverse strand, counting down.
TATCTCTTCAAACCCATTTTGCCATCTCCTGAGCGCTCCACGAGGATACTTGTCCCTTATTACCGTATCCCAAATGTCACTGTTGCTCATATTTTCAAACTCTTTTTCCTTAATTATCGCATCGTACTGGACCTTCAATCTCCAGAGCAGTTTAAGAGGATATTTATGCCCCTTTACCACATACCATACGTCACGGTCGGTTATATCGTCAAACTCTGGATGCTTCCGTATCTCTTTAAACCCATTTTTCCATCTCCTGAGCGCTCTGCGAGGATTATCTTTGTGCCTTATTACCGCATTCCATATGTCGCTGTTGCTTAAAATGTCGCTGTTGATCATATCTTCAAACTCTTTTTCCCTCTTTATCTCTTTATACGTTGGCTTCAAGCTCTCTAGCATTCTATAAGGCTCTTCGTTACTTTCTACTATAAACCGTATATCACGGTCGGCTATATCGTTAAACTCTTTATTATTCCGTATCGCTTCAAACCTTTTTCTCTGGTTCGTGTCCTCTACATAGGGTTTTCTGTTCTCTTTTGCCGCCGGCTTTCCGCCGTGGGATTTAATGCCTTTATTTAACCTTTTCAGAACTTCGGCTTGATTGTTTTTGGACGTCCTCTTTTTTATTTTTTCAGGCTCAATTTGTTCGCTCTTCTTTTACTCTTGTTTTTCGCCATCCAAATCTGCGTTAGAATTATTTGTTAATACCTTTGTTTTATCTGGTTCTTTCTGTTTATTGTCCTCAAAAACCTGCTTTAAATAATCCCTTTTCGCCTCAGTTTTCTTTGCAACCAATTGGAAATCATGGAATTCCTCAATCCACTGCCCAAATTCGGCAATATTGTTCTCTTCCACTTCCTTGAAACTACCGCTTTTCCCGGAGAAATAGCCAATTGGGTCATACATAAACTTGAAATTTCTAAAACCGGCAACCTCGAGGATGTGGCCCATAACTGTTTCTTCGGTGAATACTCTTTCGAGCTCAGCCATGCTGGAGATATTCCCGGACGCTATCATGTTCTCCAGAATAGTTAAGGTATCCTCGTTCCTTATCTCGATGTTGAATGTTGATCCAACAGGAAAAAGTTCGGTAGCCAGCATAAATACCTTTTTCCCAAGGCCCTTCTCTGTGAGGTCTTCTGGGCCAGCTTCACCAAAAGTTACTTCACTTAAGTCAATGCCAAAGCTGTATGAGCCATCCTCCAAAGAATCCAGACATAGGAATCGCTTATTGGATTCGGTTTCTTCATTGTTTTTGAGATAGATTTCAATCGACCACGGATGTTCCATCTTGGCTACCAGAGTATATTCTCTGCCGTCTTTCGCCGTAACCTTTTTGCCCCGGATATAGTGTTTGATCGCCAGAAAAAGGATGACCGCCCCCCGGTCAACTTTTCCTTGTCTAACCATGTCCTTAAAATTCTCATTTTGTTCATAATCCTTTTCCGCCAGTGTTTTGCACTGTTCTTCCGTCAGCGGCGCTTCCCATTTTGTGCCTGTGCCTTTTTCTTTATTGTATTTCTGGTGAAGTTTAATGAAGTTGTATGCGGCTACTGCAATGAATACTAATGTGAATGGTATGAGGAAGGATGTTATAGTGCCTATAACTAATGCAGAAATTGTTCCTGCAACTGTCCCGACAATTGCCCCTATTATTATTGATTTTTGGGTTATCTCTTTTACGCCTGCTTTTCTTATTTCGTACTTAGTTTTTTCTTGCTCAGCTTCCCATTTTCCCAGCTTCTCAGCTTCGTATCTTCTTAATTTTATGTAGCTTCCGATACTTCTAACAATGACATTTCCTAAAAATACTGCCACCCCAAGCCACGGCACCATTACACTTGCAAGCCAGGCAACAATTACCATACTAAACGATACCCAGTTCCAAGCGCGCTCGTACTTGGTGGTTATATAGTGGCTAAACAAAAATCCAATCGGATCGGTAAAAAATTGCGGCAATTCATACCACCCCGCCATCCGCTCGGCCGCGCGCCTGTGCTGAATCCAGACTTTTTCTTCTTCGGGAAAAGTTGGCCTGCTTAGGTACCAGCCCGGATTTAGGCCGTGCTTTTGACCATATTTAATATAAACATCTTCCCGGGTAAGCTGCGGTTTATCAGGGTTAATTTTTCCTTCCTGCTCAAGAACTTCTTTATCAATAGGCGCTTCAGGAATGGTTTTATTTATCTTTTCGGCATTAAATATTAGATAATTAAATAAAATATTCGTTCCTCTTCTGTTTGAAAACCATTTAATAAAAATCCTGTTTTTGATAATTGATATTAAACCCTTTCTTTCCAAATAATGTAATAAAACTATTTCCTTCCGGTTTAGATTAACTTTTATTTGTTTGTTATTAAAGTTTTTTAGCGCCATAGCTATGTGAAGTTTTTTGACCAGCTCTTTTACAGATTTCCCAAAGCTGTTCCATTCATCAAGAAGTTTGTTTCTATAAAATATTTTCTTGGTAAGCCATTTACTATCTTTATCTTCCTTCTTTTGAATTGTCAGAACTTTTCTATCATTCCTAAATTCGTTAAGAACCGCCTCATCAGCATTTTTCTGAATCCACCTAATATTGCTCCATACCCATCCTTCTTCCTTAATTAAAACACAAAATCTATTTAACATACTTTTAATTTTCATTTCCAAAACATTTTTTTCTCCTAAATACTCAATTTCAATTTCATCAATACCGGAACCAAGCATCCAATTATTCTTTCTAAGAGAACCGCTGCTTACTTTGAAATTGATAATTTTATTTATCTTATCACTATTATTTATAGTTTCTAATTCGTTTTCTAATATTTCCGTAACTTTTTTGGTTTGATTAGGCTCCCATCTGATGAGAAGCTGAGGATTAACATTTTCAATAAAATCATCTATGGAATATATTTGTTCCTTATCATACTCGCTTAATATTCCTTCAAAATAATCATTAACTTCTTTTGCTATTCTTGCTTTCTCATTTGATACTTTCTTTTCTGACAATGATTGAATTATTTTTAAACTATCATCATCCCCAATACTTTTTAAGTATTTAAAAGCTTCTTTTTTAATTTCATTATTGGGATGCCTTAACAATTTTATTATCTCAGCATCTGATCGCATAAAAGGTGTAGCTAATGAAAATATACTAATAACAGAGTTAATAACCGGCAGCATTTTTCTGTCAACTTTCCATTTATGCACATATTGTCTGAGCATTTTGATCAAAATGTCGCCAACCTCATTTTCTATTTCTGCCCCGCTCAATATTTCTATCGCATATTTGCTAAGCTCCGGATTGTCAATACAACTTAAGGCATCTTTAAGGTCATAACCTTCTTCTTTTAATTGATGAAGCGCATCATATATTGCTATTCCGCAAGATTCTGTTAGATACCTATATCTGTAAACTACTCTTACTTCCTTAACCGACTCAACAAATTTAAAAAATGACGGGTCTTCAAAATATCCGTCTATTTCAATTAACTTTTTACCATTCACAATGCCTTGAATAGTTTTGAAAAAATTCATCCTTTCATAAACAAGTTCTTCCCATTCCTTTAGATAAATCTGCCAGTCTTTTCTTACAAACAATTCCGCAGGTATAGTATTTGTATTGCCTTCAAGATAGTTGTCTATAATCTCAAAAGAATTTTTTAATACTTTGCTTTTATCAATAGGCAATATATCCGAAAAAGAATATTTCATAGCTTCAGCAGAAACTTTCGTATGGAAATTTGTTTTCATGTAAATAAAAGGAATTTTGCGCTTAATAGCCTCGGAAAGGCTTACGTTGCCGGATACAAATACCGGGAAATCGCTATTTCCCAATAATGCCAGAATAATCTTACGATGCAGATCGAAAGTTTTTGTATTTATTATGATTAATTTTATTTTGCTTATGTCTTTAACTTTGGCGCTATCTTTTATATTCTTACTAAAATACAACATGTCTTCACTATTTTTTATAAAGGAGATAATCTCTTTATCCTTTTGATAATCTAATGGCATAAATATAGAAATTTGTTCGTCTTTAACAGATTTAGCCAGAGATAAAATCTTGTAATAAATCTCCCTGCTTGAACTTGAATAAGCGAACATCCATTTACTGTTTATGATCATACTTTTAATATCTTGTATTCTCTTTGTTCTGTGTAATTTGCGATATAATTTATCAACGAGCTGCTGTTTTGTAGCAGAAATATTAATTGAATCAAATATCAACCCGTTCGTTCCCGGCGAAAATCCTGATTTGAGAAACATATGCAGAGTGATTTGATTATCTCTTTTGTCAATAAATGCTCCGTTGCTCATGTGCCACCAGTCAAAACATGGAATATAAAAAGTCGCTTTTCTCCCTTTCAGATTTGTTTCAAGGGGATTAATTCCGTGTATGTAAGTCCAAGGAATGGTAATAAATATAATCAAATCGCAATCCTTTGCTTTGTCCGTATCTAGACCGTGTGCGATTCTAAGATTTGGAATTTTCATCTGGAAATCTTTTGCAAATAATTTATATGTGTTTTCTTCAAAGAAAGTGAGAGTGATATCCTTATCAGGGAACATTTCCGTTATACCTGATGCTAAATCAAAAGCATTGGGAATATCACCCCGCCCTTCTAATTTAGCAGTCAAAATAACATTTATTGATTTAATATCTTTAAGTACAATCTTTTGTTTCCTTAACGATAAAAAGAATTTCAAAGGAAGATCTTCTAATTTATATAAAACGGATTTACTCTTGCCGAAATTATCCAGAAGAGAAATCATATATGGTTTTAAGCCTACTTGTTCATTTATTCTAGATAAATTTCTTATGATATAATTCACGATTTTGGCCATATCCTGCTTAGCAATCATCATTAAATTGTGAAGTAATAATATGAAATCACTGGCATCTCCGACATCAATCTTTCCGTACTTCAATAATCTGGATATAGAACAGACTATCCTAAAAATTTGGAAATGAGAGAAAAAGGACAAATATTTGATATTTTTAATGTTGAAATTTTCAAGATATTTCTTAAAAAAGTCTTTTATTTTAAGGCTCAACACATTTGACTGCAATTCTTTTAAACCAGTTATTAGTATCTCGTATTTATTGTCCAGAGTCAGCGGTGTTGGACTTTGCCAAAAGGATGTTCGCCCAAACTCAGCTGCCCATAACTTTGCCTTTTCCCAAATAGCTTTGTTATTTTCATCTTTAGAACAAATATAACCCGCAATCTGTTCCCCTTCTACTTCCGGCCAAAACCAAAATGCATCAGAAATCGTCCCATCCCAATCAAACACGTATTTGTCCGCGTTAAGATCATATATTTTGTTTATGACTATGACGTTCCCGTTATTTTCCAATGGCTTTTTTCCTTCCAGAATCTCCGTCAACTCTATAAAGCCGCCTAGAACAATTATATCAGCACCGGCTTCTTTTAACCTTGCCGCACCTTTCTCGTTATGCGCTATTCCTACAGCTACAGCCCCCGCATCCTTTGCCGCTTTCATATTCGAAGGCGCATCGCCAAACATGATCAACTTTGTCCCGGGTTCAGCTATATTTTTCAACACCTCGGCTTTAGTTTCAGGGAAGCCATGAATGTTTTCATTTTTGAAATATTTTTTCAATTTCATATCCGAGATTTTTGTTTTCAGTTTATCCAATTCTTCCCCACTGGTTATTATGCAAGGTTTATTTTTTTCTTGTAAAACTTTCAAAAAATTCCCTATTCCTGGCGCAAGCGGGATCGGAGTTTCGCCTTTTTCCCATTTAATTTTTTCAATTTCATATCTGTCCCATAATGCTTTTTCTCTGTCTTTCTTATATTCTTCAATTTCCGGTATCCTGATGTTTAGTTTAATTAGCTCTGCTTTATTGAAAACGATAGTTTTGATTCTCTTTGCTTTTATTTCGTTTTGAAGCAACGGAGCTTTATTAATAAAGTTATTCCACCAGTGGGAAAGAATGTTCCCAGCCTTGATCCTTGTCTGCTCTATTCCTTCTTCTGCCAAAACAACGTTCTTTTTTAGTCTAGTCATTAAGCGTATAATCAACGAAATAACACCGTTAATTGCTGCGCGGAATAGGCCGTATTCCCTAACTTGTCCGGGTTTCCCAATGTTTTCCCCTATTTCTTCAAACCGCATCATTTGGTCAACAACCCGAGCGCGTTGATAAAATGTTTTAAGGAAAGTATTTATTGCTCTCTTGTCGTTATTGAAGGTTTTAGACAATAATTCAATCGTTTTTTCAGGTGTCCGGGCTGCGAATTTTTTATAGGTTTTGAAGGTAAGGCCCTGAAGTGCAAGTATTCTTAGATTATCTTCTCCAAGATTATCCTTTACTGATAGGTCAACATGCGATACAATAAATCCGATCGGATCTTTGGTAGACTCCTTATATTCTTTGACTGGAGCAAAGTTAATTTCGCAGTCGCGTTTCGCTTTTGCATTTGCCGGATTTTCCCACCAATTTTCAAAGTTTTGATCCCGAATGATTTTATCTGGGTAGAGTTCACCGTAGGCCTGATAGGTCCCCTTGGCAGTAAGCTTTTTATTAGCCACGGATTCGGCATAGGGAATTTTAAGAATCGTATATTCTTTATTAGTTTTGACTTCTAAATAAATAATCTTATTTATCTTATCTATATGATCAATCAACATTGCATCAGCATCTAGTTCATTAACAATTTCAATCAGTTTATCAATGATTGAAAAATCATCTAAATTGACAAGATTAAGCTTATTTAGATTTATTTCTATATTCTTTTCTAATTTATTCTCTTTTACTACTTTGGCTGATCCCTCGCCGGCAATAGATTCCAATATTTCAAAGAAAATCTTCCCCAGTTCAATTGTCGGAACTTTAATAAAGGCATCGCTTATTGTTGATTTGTTTAATTTATTGTTCCCTAAATTATCCCAGTCATACGATACTGAAATTCTGCATAAATGAGTCTGCTTTGCTTTCTTATCGGTTTCTTCATCAAGTCTGTATAAAATAGCTGAGACTATTTTTCCTTTATCATTTCTTATATTAATCAAATATTTCTCTGTATAGGAGCTTGCATCTTTGGGCATATATATTGCTGCAGCATTGCGCATAGCTTCTTGAATTCTTTCATCATTACTGAAAAGAATAAATTCTTCAGGCTCAGAGTAATGCTCTGCTTTTTTATTTAAACTTTCTGATTTTTCTTTAATTTCCTCAATCTCTTTTGCCTTATTTAAAGATTCCTTATCGCTGGATTTATTTAAGATATTTAAATCTTGATTGAGTTTTTCAATAAATTCTGTAATGCGTTTGCCGAAATCACTTGCAACATTGCCTACCCACATATCAGCTCGTAATCTTTTTTCAAGTATTTGAAACTGAATCTGCCTTGTTTTTTCATGAGTTAACTCTTTCAAGTGCTTTGCCAAATGCTCTTTAATGCTATCTAAATTCAGTTTGTCAAAATAAATTTCAGCATAACGGCCAGAAAATCTGCCCTCTTTATAGAGATCCCTTAAATTAACGGCCTCTTTTCCCGCATATTTCTTTAGCCTGTAATAGAAGTCATACCCCGTTCCAGGAATTGGTTGTTCTTTCTCGCTTTTATAAGAATCACTGTCTGTAAGAAAGGTTGTTACAGCTTTTTTAAAGTTATCATCCCTGCAAAACATTAAAAACAAGATATACAATAAACTAGAATTTAGCCCTAAGCCTGACCAATCTTCCTTTGTTTCCGTATGAATAAGGTTTAAAATACCTTCCTCATTTTCTGGTTTAAACCTTCTTACTGAAAGTATTTCTCCCGAACTCTTTAGATAAGCAACTGCCAATTCTTGCCCTTTTTTTGATTTATATGCTTGCTTATCCGCCTCAAAATCCTTTTCTCTCTTTAATAAATCATCAATCAGCTCGCGATTTCCTATTGCAGTTGCAATGTATATATCATCGGAAACCCTGATTTTCAGTTTTTGCGCCCTGAGTTTTAAATCCGATACTTCTTTGTCATATCCCTGCAGTTTCATTATTCCTTCAAACACTTCAAGCTCAATTTCCTGCTTTTCTTCTGCTTTCTTTATTTCATTAGTCAGCCTATCCCTTGTCGTCCTATTATTAGGAGGATCTAGTTCTATCACTTTCTTATAGCAGCCAGCCGCTTCATCCAATTTATCCAGTTTCTCAAATAGAAGCCCCTTATTTTCCCAGGCGTTAGGATAATTCGGATCTGTTTCTATCGCCTCATCAAAATATTTGCCTGCCTGATCGTAATACACTTTTTCATGTGTTATTTCTGCCTTCTTCAAGCACAAAGCACCAAGCTCAACTAAATAAATACTTTTTGCCGTACTAAAAGGATAAATTTTTATCTCTTTATAATTCATTTGTACAAAATTGTCTTCGATCGGGACTTTGCTGATCATATAGCGTTTTATTACCGATTTTTTTCCTTCAGGCTCTTTTTCTTCCGTATAGTCATTAAGGCTTAATTCAAAAACACGTTCTGCCGCGTAATCTAAAACTAGTAGCCTATTGTTATGCAAAACCCCTGTTGCCGTACGATTTTTTAAATCCAAGCAGACTAATTCATATTTTTCTTCACTAAGAGGCAATTCGGTTAATAATCCCGATAATAAATACGATATCAAATCGCAGTGATCGCTATCTTTTACATCGCTAAGTTCTCTTAAAGAATCTGGCATAAGAACACGCGCTAATTCAAAAACAAAATCCTTATTTATTTGAAGAGTTTCACACCGATTTTGTCTTTCATCATTTTTTAGGAATCTTTCTATCCGCTTAAATAATATTAGTAATTCATCTCCTTTTTCTGTTATTTTCGTAATTTTATTTAAAGCGAACCGATTTCTATATACATTCCACATTTCCCCTTTTCTTACTTCAAACATCTCAGCCGATTTAATAGCACAATATTTCAAGAGTTGTGTGAAAAATTTTTGAACTGATTCTTGTGCACTTTTCTGAAAATAAGTATCCGCTTTAGAATGCATTGCCAATTCAACATATCCGTCCAAAAATGTTTTTAACAAGGCTTCTGACCAACCGATTCTTTCTCCAAAGTGTTCTAGCATTCCTACGTTATAAAAACCATATTGAAGCACTGTATTTTCAATTTCTTTGACCGCGCTCATAATATCTACAGATGACAATTCTTTATCTTTGATAAATAGCCGACAGACTATGTTTAACATTTTCAAATATAATCCGTCGTAATACTCCTTGGCGGCTTTTTTCCCAAAATCTAAAATTACTGCTTTTTCAGGCTTTTTTGATCTAAGAAATTCATGATAGTTTTTAATAGTGCGGTATTTTGATTTGTTTTCTTCCGTTATCGGCAGGTTTTTTTCTTTAAGAATCGGTTCAATAAATTGTTCAAAATCGGGGTCTTCACCTTTTAATGCTGAATCCTCGTCCAGCTCGTGACCAAAAAGCATTTTCAATAATACTTTTTGAACAAGCTGATTAAGCTGCGCGGGCGGCGCTTTATTTTTTAATGCTTCCCAAAATGCCTGATGAACATATATAGTTGCGTTGCCGTTTACTTCATCTACCTCTATAGTAGAATGAGCCCAAGCTTTTCCTTGAATAAGAGCAGGATTATTGCTTGTAACAAGTTTTATTTTTGATCCGTCCCTTATGCCAAAGAGCTTGAAAGCCGCTTCAGTTTTATACTCATTAATATATTGCTCTTCCTCTTTGGTGAACGTTTTATTTATAGCACCTCGTTTGAAAAGAGCTAAAAGCGCATCAGCAAGCAATGCTGAATTATCTGCTATTTTACTTGCCAAATCCATCGGTTTACTTGCGTAAAGGGAATCAGCTTCAATCCCAATCGCTTCACAAATCCGCGGTACAAAATCCGGCAAAAAGCACCCTAAAACCGCATTCGCAATCAATAAGGGAAGCTCTTCGCTCAGAGCTTTTGCTTGCGGTTTGTTCTTATTGGATGCTGTTAGGTTTTGTTTCAGCGTTTTTAAACCGGAAAGATCCTTGCCGCTGTCCATTAACTTAAATATTTCATTCAGCGGAATATTGTATTTTCTGATATTTTTTATTTGCCTTCCTTTTATCTCTGACGGCTCGGATGATTCATTTTTATAGTATCCTAAAAAGCCAGCAAATAATCTCTTGGCGATCTTTTCTACTTTTTTCTGCGAATATTTCTTCTCTCTCAGCAATTTATCTAATCCATATAGGCCTTTTGTAATAAAACCTGCCCAGTTGATAGTTTCTTTTAACAAATTTAGCTGATTTATATTTTTAAAACCATAACTATTTAACTCTTCTTTAATTTCTTTAAATATCTCCTTAATATCTTGGGGAAATATTTCATTCTTTGAATATAATTTATATAAGATATGCGCCATTTTTAAATACAGTCCCTGAAAGTATGTTTGGGATATTTTTTTTCCAAATATTTGGAGCTTTTCGTGCTTCGGATATTTTATTCTTGAATATTCACCGAAGTTTTCGTCCGTGCGATAGCGCGATATATCTTGCGGAATTTCCAGAAGATTTAATTTAGACAAAATATTATCTTTGATAAAAATATCAAATTCCGGATCTTCCCCTTCTAAAGCGAGATGCTTAATAATTTCCTGGTCAAAAAGAATTCTCAATAATTCTTCCTGCTCTGCAAGCGTTTTACCTTTAAGCGCATCCCAAAACGCCTGATGGATATACAACGTAAACCCCGTTAGAGAACCCTGTTTTCTAACAAATGAGGATGAGAGATTTGTATTGCCGTCTTGTGATTGAGTTACAAGCTGCTGAGGAGAGTCAGCGGTATTCTCTAACGGGGTAAATGTTCCATCCGTATGTTTGCCTAATGTGGCCAACGCCCAGCCTTTTATGCCAATCAATGCAGGATTATTACTTGTTTTTACTGTTAGCTTTGATGTTTTCAGGCGTAATGAATATTCATTTTTCAAACTCTCGGTATATGCTTCCAGTCCCTCGCCCACTTTCTCAACCGCGCCTGCGCTAAAAATAGATTTGAACAAGCTGCGCATTAATGGGGTATCTTTTACTGATTTGTTTTCAAGTGCTTCAAACCATTCATTGATGCTTTCCGGAATATCCATTAAACACAGCAAGTAATTATTTATGGTTTCTGAAACAAATCGGTTGCCCAGCCTTGCCGCTTGAGCAAAAACCCAGAATATATTTTCACCCAGAAAAGCTGTTTTTAAAGACGTGTCTTTCGGCCTATCAGGAGACTCATAAATCAGCTTCTCTACAATATCAGGAGACGGTATTATTTCGCTAGCTTTTAATTCGGCATCTTTCAAATAAATAATTTTTGAAATACCCGAAATATATTCTTCTGCAGTCCTTTTGTTTACACCCAAGTAATCTGCAAGCGATAAAATAGCAATTTTATAAAACTCTTTAGACTTATTTGCCTCATCCGTAGCCGTTTTTAATACAGCTTTGGCGAGTTTTAACCATTCTATTTTTCCGGCTCCTCCTGCTTTATCTAAATGCATTCTTATGAATACCCTGCTTTGAGGGTGAACGTTTTTTGCAATATTTTTATCTTTTAGAAAAGTATCGTAATCCATGAAATATTTAATACCTTTAAAAAGTTTATCAATAAAATCTTCTTTTTTATCTAAACCGCAGTTATGTGAAAAAATAAATATATTCAAATCTGCAAAATATTCGGCAATTCTTTGATTCGTATCGTTATCCGGATAATTATAAACTACATCCCATATGGCTTCCCCGATCTCATGGGCAATGCTTTGAAATATTAGAACCGGCTCTTTATTTTTTTGTTTCATTTTATAAAGATCTAACTTTATAATGCCGTCTTCAAAACACGCACAAGAATCACCTCTAATTGCTTCTTTCTTGGTATCTGTAACAGCTCTTAGCAAGGAATGAAAATTATCCTCAAAACGTTTATCAAAAGAAAACATATCAGAAATGTAAGAGAGAAATACAGCAGTAGAGTAAGCGGAAAGCTCTAAAATTCTGGGGTCGTTTCTAAACATAATTTCTTCAAATCTGTCCCGCCAATTTTCATTACTATCATTAGCTTTACTTATGAAACTGATTGCTGCGGGTTTTAGTAATTTTGCAAGTTCAACAAGTTTTTCCTGTGGAACCGGACGGGGCCCGAAATAACTAAAATTCTGATTAATAAACGTTTTGCCGTTACTGCCAACGAAGTATCTGGGACAAGATAAAATAACAAAAGCGTAGATTCTTACAAAATCATCAACTTTTTCGTTCCTAACTATTTTTTCAAGAAGTTCTGTATTTAATTTATGCTTATAAACAAACTTTTTGTCTACCATCCCCTTTGAACATAAATCGTTATATTCTTTTTCTGCCAAAATACTTGAATATTTCTCCTTAATTTCCTCAGCAAAAGAAAAGAGTTCTCCTTGCCCGTTTAACAATTCTTCCGCCTCAGTTAATGGCTTCTTTTTTTTGCTTTTTTCTTCAATATATTTGAGATATTCATGGAAATTTTTGCTGTTTCTATACCGATTGTCTTTAACTAGAGTTTTTTGAGTGTTAAGTTTTTCTATTAAATAATTCGTAAAACCGTCATAAATAAGCTGATGTATTTTATTCCCTTTTTCAGGCTCGATAAGTGCTAGATATTCGCCGGGTTCGTGTTTCAGAAGCTTTTCTACTAATCTCTTTTTTACCTTTTGGGACTTATTTATTAGTTCTTCCCAGAATAGCTGATGCACATAAATGGTAATCCTGCCGTTAGCATTCTTTTGCAAAGCCGAAAGCCCCCAGGCATCTCTACTTATTAAATCGGGATTTGTTGTAGTCACTATATCTATCATTGAAGGATCAACATTTAACCATTTCGCCGCTTCATCAATAAATTCTTTTATTATGATTTTTATTTTTTCAGGTATTTCTGTTACTGCTCCTTTTTTAAATAATTCCAATAAAGCCAAATAAACTTCAATTGATTTTCCGCTTAAAGTTTCAAGCCAGCTTTCTTCTGTGGAAAATTGAGCAGTTAATCTGAATTTATCCTGAAGCCATTTCGCGAATCCGCCGTCAAATGCCGCCGCCCTTGCAACAATCCTTACAATATCTTCTCCCAAAGTAACCGGCTCTAATCGATCCCCGAGGCCGAGAATCTTATTAATATCAAATGAAGAGCGTTTAATATTGTCATCAATTGAAGCATGAGTTCTGATAAAGTTTTCAACTGTTTTGTTAAGCTTTTTTTGTCCGCTCACTAATTTCACCAAATTAATATTTACTCCTTCTGCCTTTTCCATTATATGAGCCGCAATAAATCGCGCTATAATATTTATTTCCCAAGATAAAAGATAAATTGGAACCGAGAATGAAAATTGAATTAATCCCTTATCTGTGTCAATAATAACATTAACATCTTCATACCGCAGAATCCCCTGTTCATGTCTTATCAATTGGCTAACATTTTCAATATTTCCCGAATACTCAAAAATGCTTATTGGCAACGGTTTCTGGCGTCCGTGTTTTTTAGCTTTTTTTATTTCCTTAAGTTTTTCTGAAATGCCGTATATCCCTTCAGGGCCATCTGCCCTTAAAGTCCACATTCCTAAATTTTCGGAAGGCTCTATGTCTTTTTTAGGTTCATCTCCCACATATATTATTTCATCGGGCTCTTCAATCAAAAGGTCTATAGCCTTCTTAAAAAATTTCTTATCGGGCTTTAACGCTTCCAAATTTTCTTTTGTGAAAATAAAATCAAAATAATCTTTGTCTATTCCTATCCTTTTTAATACCTCTCTTGCCCTGTTTGTGCTGGAATTTGTTGCAATAGCCAAGATATAGCCTTGTTTTTTTAGTTTTTTCAGGATTTTCTGCAATTTTTTGTTTTGTTCTATTGCATTAAAGGGCAAATTTTCAAGCTCTGCTGCTTCCTTTTCGGCCCAGCTTATACCAAGCTCTAAAGACACCTTATTATCACTTACAGTAACTTTCCCGTCTTGAGATAATTCCTTTCTCTTGTTGTCTACAATAGCCTTTGCATCTTCAAAAGTTAAAGTTTTACCTAATTCAGGATGATCTTTCCTTAATTCATTTTGTTTATTCATATAAGTTAAAACCAACGAATCTTTGATGGCCTTTGCAAATTTTTCAGATTTATACAATGTCCCGTCAACATCAAAAAGCACAATAGAAACGCCTTTGCCATTTACTTTTTGCCCTTTTCCATTAATATTTTTAATTTCTCTTTTTGTCATGCGAGAAAGACTTTTATTTTTAGTAATTATTTCTACTGAATCTATATTCTGTCCTTCAGTGTACTTCTTAATAACATTCGCAAAGAAACGCGCTAAGATATTTGTTTCCGAGGTTAAAAGAACACACGGCACTGAATACGAGATCTCAAGCGTAGCTTTGTAAGCTTTTATACGTATTTTAAATTCTTCGTATTTTACGCCCTCCTGCTTCTTTTCAAGTATTGGCCCGACATCTTCAATATCTCCCGAATAATCAAAAATGCTTATAGGCAATGGCTGCTGCCTGCCTTTCTTTTTCGCTTTGCTTATCTCCTCTAGCCTCTTTGAAATACAATTTATCTCTTCAGGTCCATTTGCCTTTAGAGTCCATATTCCTAAATTTTCCGAAGGCACGATGTCTTTCTTTGGCTCATCTCCCACATATATTATCTGCTGAGGCTTCTCGCCAAGAAGGCTTAACACTTTTTCAAAAAACTTCGGATCCGGCTTTGTAGCATTCAAATCATTTCTTGAATAAATGAAGTCAAAATATTTCCTTATGCCTATCTTGTCCATTATTTTATTAACCCTGCTCGGACCAGCATTAGTCGCAAGAGCTAAGATATAGCCTTGTTTTTTTAGCTTCATCAGAACTTCTTGAAGTTTTCTGTTTTCTTTAATTTTCTCGTAGGGTAAATGCTCATCCTCTGCCGCATCTTTTTCCGCCCAGCTGACTTTTAAATCAAGAGCCAACGCGCTGTCGCTTAAAGCGATCTTTCCATCTTGGGTCAGTTCCTTTCTTTTGTTATTAACAATAAATTCTGCTTCATCAAATGTTGCATTGTATTTTTTTGCATAGGCAAAAATAAGCGAATCTTTAATCGCCTTATTAAATATCTCAGCATCATATAATGTGCCGTGCATATCAAAAAGTATAACTGAAATACCTTTGCTTTTTGCCGCCGCCCGGGCAACAGCTACCCTTGGCTTTTTCCCTAGGGATATGAGTTTTTTTTCTGCCTTTAACGGAGATAATATCCCTTCATTTATTTCCTGATTTATATAAACACTCGCTCCGTAATATTTCATAACCTCATTTAAAAATGAGACCATTAATATAAGGCCATTTTTATAAATTGGAGTCTTTCTTTTAGGATTATTTATGTCAAGCTGCGTTAAATGAATATTAAATAAGTTTATATTCTTTTCTTTAAGCCTAGTAAGATATTCTATTACGTCTGTCTGGGCTTTATCCCCAATCTGCGAATTATATGCTTTATTTAAATCCAATGTGACACCCAAATATTGTCTTTCCCTTATCCGTAATTTTGAATTAATAAATTGCAATGCTTTTGTGAACTCTTCGTAATTATGCGGCTTCGTTTTCGGATAAAATTCAGCATCGCCCTTTACCTTCACATTATCTTTATTATAGTTTGTATTTTCTATACCCACTTTTATTTCTGATTTTGCCGCTTCTTTTACAAACTTAATAAATCCGTTAAGGCTTGCCTCATCTGTATTTGTAAGATGAATGATAATTGTCTTTGCTTCTAAGGCTTTTGCAAACTGAATGGTTTTTTCAAATATCTCAAAATCTTTTGCAGGTTCAAGGTATCGTGAAAGATCATTTTCGATAAAATGATAAGCCGGGGCATGAACATTTATTTCTATCCCCAATTCAGATGCCAACTTTTTTATTTCTTGAGCCTTGCCTATCATCTCGTCAAACATTTTTATATGGGCCTGCTTAAATTCAGCGGCGGGCTGGTCAAACTTCATAAAGCCAAAATAATCGTCCGTATATATTTCTACTGCATCGTGCCCGTTTTCCCTTGCCTGTATTATTAGCTTTTTTATTAATTCCAACGGTGAGATATCAGCCGAAGGTTTAGAAGTGTAAGAACCATCCGGATTTTTAACACGGGACAATGAAGATTTAAAATTTCCTAACTCTTTAGAAATTCTTTTCTTACGTTCCGCGTCTGCAATTTCCTCAGAGTAGTTTAATAAAGTTTCCTGCTCATTAATTGATTTCAGGTATTTGTGATAAATTCCTTGATTTCGGTAGGTTTCAATGGGTTGCTGGGATTCAACAGATAAATCCGATATGTATTTTTCAAATCCTGGATCGTTTCCTTTTAATGCATTGTCTTCACCTGTTTCGTGTTTCACTAATTCCTCGATCATTTCTGGCGGGGCACGATCAAGAAAAGCCGTATGAACCATAATCTTCTTTTTGTCAGTATTGAACGTGGCTAAAGAATAGGCATCTCCTTCAGGATGAATTAAATTCGGATTCTCGCTTACTAATACATCAAAACCGGGATAACCGTTTTCCTCAAGAAGTTGTTTTATCTTTTCTATTTTCGTCTTATACAGTTTAAGTTTTTCGCCGGTAACCAGATGCTTTTCGTCTTCATACATGTTTTCATGTGCGCCTTGTATAACCCCTGAAAGAGTGACTGCGTTATCCTGGATTAGTTTTAGCCAGCCATCATAATCTGAAAAATCTTTAGGAACTTCAAGGTTTTTGATGCCGAGAGCAACTATCTTGTCTGCAATCCACTGGGCAACTTTTATCACGACCCCGCCGAGAACAACCTCTACCCCATTCGCCGCCGCCTTGGCAACAACCACTTCCGGTTTTTCGCCGAGGGACTTAAGGCCTTGAGCCAATTCCGGCTCATCCAAGGCCTCTTCGGCTTCTTCGTCTTCAGCTAAAAATTCTTTAGCATCGGGTTTAACACTATTTTCTTTTTTTGATGTCCTGTGCACTTTCTTGCTAATGACATCTTTTATGAAATCAATTTCAAACTTTTTTACAGCCGAATCGATATCAGTTGTATCGTAGGGTGCAACGTCCTTGGGCATTTTTTGCAACATTATCTTCAACAGTTCTTTTTCGCCTTTGTTTTCAATCAGATGGCCTGCCCTGGTAAAAAATAGGGCTTCATCAATAAACTCCCCTGCCGTTTTGATGTTTCTTTTCATGCAGCCAAGTCCGATGAGGAATCGCCTGTATTTTTCAGCATCTTTTTCAAGTTTTTCCATTGCCCCGACATCCGTTAGGTAGACCTTGATGACACCATCTTCTCTCACAATTCTGAAATTGCCTCCATGAGGATCTCCCAGATAGAGCCCTTTTTCAAACATCTGAATCATAAGAAAATCAAATATAACGCCCTTAAGCTCGCTTAGCTCTTCCCGAGAAAGAATTTTATCGCTTATCAGCCCGTCTTCGTCTTTCAGATCTCGGCCTGATATTTTTTCGCAAAACAAAATTTTATTATTTGACCCTTCGTACAGCACAGGAAGCGCAAATTGCACCTGAGCCCCGGAACAAGATAATTTAAAGGTATGTTCCTGACTAATCTCTTTAAGCTGACTCTCAAGCAGAGCGGAATTTTTGATTTCGTTCTCAAAATCCGCGTCTTCTTCTATATTGGAGGAGGCTCTATCTTCAAAACCATTTGGAATCTTTACCCCTTGTTTCCTAAGCCTGGCAATCACTTTCTTAAACATTTTCAGGTCTTTTTTTAGATCGTGCGCAACTTTTGGCCGTAGTATCTTGAGCGCTACCTTTCTGCCGTCATTAAGCGTTGCGCCGAACACAATTTTTATTGAAGCCGAACCTAGGGATTCATCGATGCTTTTGATTTTGTCCTGCATGCCAAGGTTTATTAACGATTCAAATGCCACCTGCTTGGTCAAAGGGACTGCCGATGAACCCAA
The DNA here is from genome assembly GCA_026388075.1 of Elusimicrobiota bacterium. NCBI lineage: Bacteria > Pseudomonadati > Elusimicrobiota > Elusimicrobiota bacterium. The sequence continues at coordinate 29,905 of JAPLKN010000145.1, read as the reverse complement.
TTTTTTGAACTTATTCTTTAGCTCTGGCGAGACATCTATCTCATTAGAAAATCCTATCATCTGGCCAATTTTGATTCCTATTATCCCTAGCGACTCCATGAGTTTTACAATAACATCAAATTCATTTCCCTGCCCTTCCTGGAATACCGACGAAAGATTCAGAGAAAGCGCTTTTACGATCTCTAGCTTCTTATCATTATCGGTCTCCTTTATCACCGCCTTGGATATCTTGCGCAAAACTGACTTTGAAACTGTTTTTCCAACATCAGTCTTATTAAGAATGTATTCAACTATTTGGCTCATGAAATATTCAAACAATTTACTATCCTTTAGAATACCTTGACTTCCCAAAAACATTTCTTCAATGAACAAGTTCCTGGCGCTTTCTCCTACAAACTTATATCTTGCCGAGCCCTGAGGCATCTGATATATATTCTTTAATTGGTCAAACGAAATGCCGAGCATTTCTTCCCATTGTCTCATGAATACGGGTTTCTCTTTGATCCCTATAATCCAAAGCATAAAATCATTTTTATCCATTCGAGGAAGTTCCTCAAAAAGTATTTTAAATTTTTCTTCATAAAAAACCTTTCTCTCAGTTTTCACATCACCCAGCATGTTGCGCCTGTCTCCGTACATCATAGCCTGAAGTTTTTTTGCTTCTTCAAAATCATGGACGCTCTCCCAAAGACTTTTTAAAATATCATCGCGAATATAGCTCTTCTCCGGGAAATATTGTTCTATGATGCCTATTTCCTTCATCAGGGTAAATTGTTCATTTTCCAGGGCTGCGCTCAGTTCACTTAGCCCGACATCTATTGAAAGCGCTTCGGAAAGATACCGGTCTGAAAAGTAGGAATTATAAAACATTTTAGACTGCTCTCGCACCGCCGCCAACATACCACAAACTTGAAGAATTCCGTCCTTATCTCTGGCCTCGCCGCTTTTCACTTTGATGTTTGCTAACTCCTGCTCAAAAATAATTTCAAGGTATTTATCCCGCGCGGGCTGGGAATTTACAAATTTAGAGCATACAAAGCTAATTTTATTAAGAAATTCAACACCTGATTGAATGTTGCCCATAATCTCTTCCCCAAAAAAGACGTCCGGCAGGACCGCGTCCGGCTGTGCGAATTTATTTGGGTGATTATAATCAAAATAGAGCGCATCAATTTTTTGTATTCCCTTTTCCCTTCTTTTACGCTCAAAATACGCGGTCGCAAGCCGCTGAATGCTTTTCGGAGACATTATTTGATACATCGCATGAAGAATATTCTCCATAAAGTAATTACCAACAACGGTGTCCACCACATCTTTTTGATATGAAATATGAATAGATTTAGGATACATTGATTTTAGGACAATAACGTTGAATTCTCTCACCTGTTCTATATATTGATCATATTTGATCTTCTGATCAATGTTGTCAATATATCGTCGCGGATTCTGTGTATTTGAGGAAACAGGTTTTTCTACTTTCACTTTTATTTTATCCAACAGCTCTTGGGCTCTATTTCGCTCGCTCCTGTTCTTTATATCGGAAAGATCAATTATTTCTTTGGTGGCAAGATTTTCTTCTACTATATACGTGTTGATAAACTGTGCGAGCATTTTTGGTGAAAGGTTTGCTATGCCGTCCGGAGATATGTTATGCTCTTCAGCAAAAGCTTTTATAATGAATTTGTCCAACCCTCTTTTTTGCAGTAATTCTTCTTTAAAAAGCGAAGGAGTTATTTCATTGGCAATGATATTCTGCCGCTTCTCCCCCAAAAACTTTGCGCTGACATTCCTCTGATCAAATATATTTCTAACTTGTTTTAAGTACCTCTTTGGAAATAATTTTCTGTCAACTTTCAAAATAACATACCTTACGAAATTCGTAAGAATTATAAAAATTGTCTTAATGAACACTTTGCATCGTTCTCGAACACCCGCGACAGATGCAGTCCCCCTTTCCCGTTTATTTTTAATTTCCTCAGAAAACGAGTCTGCTCCGCCCAATCCACTTTTCTTCCCTCGCCGCTCTTTCTCAACAAGATGTTCTATTAATACCGTATTATTTGCAAGCAATGTGCTGTCAGGCACCAATAACGGAAGCACCATGCCCACTTTTTCTTTTATTGCCTTATCATTAAGCACTCGCGTACTGGTTAAGAAATTATTAAATACGTTTTCATCCGGGTAGATTTTCTCAGCCTCTTTAAGCAGCAGTGCAAGGAGCACAAGATTTCTGATTACGCTCGGAGGAAGATACCTTTTAACATAGCCCAGACAGTCCTCAAAACTCATTTCTGTTTTGAATATGAAATCGAACACATCATCCTTGAAATATTGTTTCCGATTTTGTGATGCATCCGGACGCTCTATGTAAAACGGCAAATCAAACAACTTCCTGAAATAATTTTCATATGCTTCTGTAATTTTATAGTCGGCTACACTCCCCCCAGTTGAATTATTTTCATTGCTCACTTTTCCTTTGAACTTTGCAGAACGGGATACCCCCATTCTTATATCTGCCACGGTTTTTAGAAATTGCACCTTGTTTGTAAGCACCTGGTCGTTATCGGAATATCCTATTTTCCGCAGAAACAGGTCAAGCCCGACATCGGTCTGTTCTCTGAGCAATCGCTGCTCGTTTGACTCACGGTAATAGCCGTCCTTCTCACCAAGAATCAGCTCCTGGAGCTTTTTTTCTGGAACTTCCAGGTCAGCAGAGCCGTTTTTGCTTTCTGTTTTCTTGTCATAGATGGTTCTTAAAACTTCCAGCAAAACCTCTTTTTCTTCAATGGACAGGTTCAGTCTAGTAAAATCATAGCATCCAAACATCAGCATCCATATCAGAATTTCTTTCGCTTTCTTCCCGATCTGATCTACAGAAGATAAAGCCTTTTCTATGCCGGGATACGTATTCTTTGCCCGCGCAATTAATTCTTCTATACACGCCATAAGCTCCCCATCTGTTTCCGGAAGGGCATTTCTAAACTCGCGCATGGTCATGTATGAATCATATATAAACTCAATGTTCTTCTTCTGTGCATAATCAGTTAATATAACGAGTATCTCGTACCTTTCCTGACGCGTTCTATGTTTTTTTGCGAGTGTTTTATAAATGTATAGGAGCTCATTGCCATCCAATTTAAGGAAATGCAGATAATCATAATTGCCTTTTTTGAACTCTTCGTAATACTTTTCTGCCATGATCCATAAAATACTGAAACTGCAATACTTATCCCAAATGTTTTTCAACAGCTCTTCAGTGCGTTCTTTATACCGCCCATTCTTTCCGTATAAATCGAATATGACTTTGAAGGCTCTGCTATTTACATAGGGATTGGACTCGTGACCTGCGTATAGGAGATAGCTATGATCAAAAAGCAGTTTTGCGAGTTCTTCATCGCTGTATGCGCCGCTTTCTATCAGCACTTTTACTATTCTATCGTAAAATTTCAGCAAACTTCCATATAATGTGTAATAATCGTCTTTGACCGTTTCGCTCAAATTGTCCAATTGTTTTATGAGCTCGGTAACATATGCGATGTTCCAATGTTTGTTCTTCAGCATTTCTTCCATGCACATATCAAGGTACCATTTGTATGCGTCATCACTATGGAAAATTGTCGGTGAAATGGCTCCCGCGGTACTAGCCAGCGGGAACTTTATAAGCTGTTTCGGCTGCACCTCTATCCGGCTCATAGATCTGGCGATTCTCTTTTTAATATATTTCCTTGCCATTTCCATTGCTTGTTTGTTTTCTCCAAAAATATAAAGCCAGGTCTGACATATATTGTTCAGTAATATATTGATCGTGATATCCGAAATTATTTTGCCGTACGTATGCTCATATTCACTCATGAATGTCTGAAAGTCTATATTTATACGCGTGAAACCTTTTGAAGCAAATATTGTTTTTAGCAATGCGTAATATTTATTGTTTTTAAAAATGCTTTGCCACTTCATATCACCAAACAGAATCAACAAGAGGGTAAACCCATCCGTTAATGTAAATTTGAACTTGAAGTCATGCTCAGATATTCTCTTTTCTAAGTGCAAATCTTGTTCAAATGATTTGAAAACATTCATAATCCCGCTCGCTAAAATAGTATTCACATATTCCTGAAGACCTGAATCGGTAGAAATGAGAAGAAGTATGTCGCTCAGTTCCTTAAACGTGCGAACTCCAGAAACAAGCTTAATGATTTTATTGAGTCGTGTTTTCTCATCCAGTGAGTCAGCGGCGCTTTTGGAAAAATATTTTATTTCTGACGTGTTTCCCCAATTAGTATCGTTAATCAAATCCCTTAGATGCTTGATTCTTTTTTCAACACTGCCATGTTCATCCCGAAGTTCTAATATCATCTTCAGAGTATCATCTAATTCTTCTTCATCCTTTAAACTTTCAAATAATTTTGTCGCTTCCAGCACGTTATATTTTGCCTTGTTCATAAGGCAAAGCGCAAAATAATCCGCGTCTGTCTCTTTTGCGGCCTTCCGGGATATCCGATGTTTTGTCTGAGATATATTTAGAAGTTCTTTTTGAGAAATATGGCGTATTTCGTGCGCGAGAGCGAAAGCGATGGCGTCTTTTGTCAGATGTTTTATTTTCTTGAATGTCCCTACTGAAATGGCCGCAATTCTCATTCCCGGAACGGCAAACACCGATATATCTTCGTTATCCAGAAGCCACAAGGTTGCTCCCTCAATTCCTGCCGCTGAGCACAGATCCTCAAAAATCTCCTTAGTTTCCTTGTAGAGCTCGGGATACGGCGATAACGACGGATTCAATATCAGGTCTTCATTAAGCGAACAATTTTCAAGTGTTTCTTTATATTTACTTTCAAATAAGTTCAAATCTTCGCTGTATTTACCAAATACCTCTCTACACATTAAATGGATAAGATACGGCAAACTATCTTCTTTTGAGTCAGCAAAATCCTGATGCTTAGTATATGTGATCGCTTCATCAGATATCTTAATTTCTCCGATAGTTTTCCCGTTGCTTTCAATAATGAGAACCTGATTTTTAAGAGTAATTTTCAAAAGATTTTTTTCTGCAAGAAATTCAAGCATATACTTCCAGAGAGCCGCCTGGTTAGCGGATATAGACCTGTGAAGGAAAATGCTATTATCGGAAGATGAAATTGAACCGAACGAATTGTCTTCAAAATCATCATACGTATAAAAAGCACAGTTTTTCGGCAAAAGTTCGAAAATTAGGGCAAACATAGCCTGATATTCTTTCTGAACATGTGAAACTGCATTTTCGGGGGTTGGACGTTCAAAAAGGTATTTTTCTATTTTCTTACTATTTTTGCCGAACAGATCCTTAAGTTCCTTCCTTTTCTCATCTGCCTCGGCTGCATCATTCCATTGATTTTGCAGAACAAATCCTGTATTGCCGGGGAGCGTAAACAATCTTTCAAATTGTTCCCTTTTAATCACATGATTGCCGTATATTTCGCTGATCAAATTTACAACAATAAAGGATGTTAAAACACCTGCAATAATCGAACCTATGATCCCCATACCGCAGCAATAAATCAAAAATAGACTTACTACAACTCCGGAACTTGCAGGCAAAACTTGAGCCAAACCGTAAGCACGTATTTCTTGATGTCTATTGTACTTGATCTTTTCACTATTTTTGAAGTTTAAATGATACGCCTCATGGCCCACAATACCCGTATATGAAAGCACGACCCTTTGCATGAATACAGGGAGCGATATCAGCACTTTATACACTGCCGGATTAATCCTTATTTCCCATCGGCCGCCGGGGTATCTTCTACGCACCCCCATAAACTCTTGAGGAGTATAGTAATTAAATTTCGGAACTGAAGGCCTAACATCCTCTTCATCAATACCATCAAAAGGAACTAAATATTTTGGCCCGGCGACTCCGAACACTTGACCCAAAGCCAGTTGAATAAGAAGATTTGCAATCCCTATACCGGCACCTATACCATACGTAACAGCGACCGCACGTTTCAGATCCTTGGGCCTAATTTCACCACCCTTTTTGCCTGAAGTTTCCTGATCGTCCGAGGAAATGTTTTCACCCAAAGCTTGGGGCTTTTTTTGCATTGCTTCTTTTTGAGAAATGTATCTGTCACAGAATTCTTTGATTGTGATTTTTTGAGGCTCATTGATAAATAATTCTTCAATTATTGAAATCTCTTCTTTAGTCAGGGTAATATTTCGGGTTGATTGCAGATATTCTGTAATATTTTTCCGAGTTAGGAAACGAACTATCTTGTTTGCCTCTTCAATATTTTCGTTTCTTTGATTTTCGCTTCTGATTTCACCATAAGCGCCGAAATCATAGATTTTCGGATGTCCGTTTAATATAACGTTTTGAAAATCTTCCGTAATCTTATGCCCGGAATTTATTATGGCCAATAATGCGTCTATTAATTCCTTGAAATATTCATTTGTAAAATCGCCTGCCGGGAATTGCTCCGGATCTATTCCTTCTGATATATCTTCCATTACAATTCCTTTTAGAATCCCTCCTTCTACGCAGAATTCTTCGGTTAAATCGTCATACAATCTTACTGCCCACTGAAAATTTTGAAACTTTTTCAATATTTTTCTTTCTCGTTTGAAATATTTTTGATTTTTATCATCTTTATAATTGAACATGGTTTTCACAACCAGCTTTTGTCCTTCATGCCCTTTTAAGATTATTTTTAAAACCGCGGCTGTGGCGCCGGAACCCGCAAGCCCATTAAATTGCATTGCACTTTTATTTATTCTACTTATCGAAAATAGGGGTTCTGCTTTGATAATTCTATTTTCAAGGAAATCTGCAATATCTTTCGGCTTATCAATATCAAGATAAAAGAATCCTCTTGAATGAAGTTTATAAAAGGCCGTTATGATTCCAACCATTTCTTGAAAACACTTATCATAAGATGAAGGATTATTAACAATATTTTTATATTTCTCTGTCAATCCGTCTTCAAAATCCTTTAACATTTTTTCTTTTTCGTAATAACTGAGTTTTTTTCCACTCGCATCTCTGTCCTTTATCCAAACCATACTAAAAAATCTCTGTCGCAGTGCTACTCTGAACTGCGCAATTTTTTCTTCTTTATCGCTAACTTCGTTTTCACTAGCTAATTTTATGGCGTGCAGAATAAATCCCTCTTTTTTTTGTAATCCTTTTTCCAACATATCAATAAAAGAGCTTATTTCGCTTTTATCTTTAATTATTTTGAAGTTCTGCTCAAACTCAAAGCCGCCGAGGCCGGATTTGCCCGAAATTAATTTTCCTATCGGCGTTTGTTCTTTGAAAAAGCTTGTCATTTCTGCTATATCTGCAAAGCTTTTTGTTTTATATCCTCTAATGAGTTTTTGAATGGTTTCGGTATTTACAACTTCCAAACTGAATTTGGTGCCGGCCGGAACATAATTACTGCAGAATTCTAAAATTTGGCCTCCAAGCCACTGTCCAGTTAAATCGTTCGCTTCATGGTCAAAGACAACTTCATCCAAAACTAGGCTTATATTCATTTCATTATCTTCTGTATAGCTTACGTGTGACACTATGGAAGATTCCTGACCTTTATCATCAATTAGCGAGATAAAAATCGCGATTTTATCATCTCCATTTATTTTTAGTCTAAATATTTTTCCATTTTTAGATTTTATTTCTCTGTCCTGAAGCCCTGCTTTCATTTGCTCCAAAATTTTCTGTATATCTGCTTTTCCGGAAACCGCTTTATTTGATAATTGTGCTGATTCAATTACCAATTGAACAGGATTTACAGCTCCCGGAACATATGCAAATTCTGTTTCTCCCGTGCCGAAATCTATTGCAAAATGGTATCCACTGTCCTTTATCCCTAGGTTTTTAACGCTTTTGATTTTACCTTCTTTATCCGCAATAGTTTTGTTTGCGTTCCATATTACCTGCATATTTTCAAGAATCATTTCAATATTGTTTTCGTTCCCTTTCATCAACTTTTCAAATGCTTTTTGACCCTCTTCAATAGCTTTTATTATTTTTACATTTACTAATTCGGAAAATTTAGTTTCAGGAGACATTTGGGACAGAAGCTTCAATGCTATAGCTTGGGCAGAAATATTTTTAAACTGCTCTTTGGCAATCTCTTTGTAAATCTTTTCGCAAGTTTTTATTTCTTTTATAACGCAAGGAGTGATTGTAATGTGCGATATTTTATTATCTGACAATAATTCTTCAAGCCCTTCGCTATGAAAACCTCCCGTAATAACGACTGTTATTTCTTTTGCTTTTTTGAGTTGCGAGCTGACTTTTTTTGAATCTGATTCTTTCTGCGAAGAGCCCAAAGGTCGACTAGGAAGTGTCTCCTGAATTATTCCATTTTTGTTGTCTTGCTGTTCCTTAACCTTAACCTCAACTTTAACCTTCTTTTTGAATATGGCTTCAATAAAATATTCATTCCTTTCTGCGTTAAGATTATAAAAAGCATTTAATAATTCAAAGTCTTTTTCCAATTCTTTTAGCTGATTTCCACCCGTATATTTTTGCCAAAGAAGCCTGAATTCTTCAAAATTTGCCTTGAATTTTTTATATTCTTCGTACGATAGTTTATTTCTTAAATAGTCTTCAAACGAACAAAATGTTCCGGCAAGGAATGATATTTCATACTCCGTAATATTTTGTGAAAAACCGGTTCTTATCTCGGAAATAAGATTGTTTTCTTCTCTAATTAATCTTATAGGATTTATTTTTTTGCTTGTTTTAAGATACTTGAAAAATTCTCTGAGATTGTGGGACCCATTTTCTACAGAAAATGTTTTGTTTTCGGACAGGTAAGAAAGGCAGGTATATGTTTCATCCAGTTTTGTAAAATTGTTTGTTTTTTCAGCAATTTCACGGTAAGTTGAATACGATAGTTTTTGCTTTATATTTTGGACAAACTTCTGTAGTTCCTGAGACACGGCACCGTAATTTATGCCGCGCTCAATTTCTAAAGCATCCAGATAAAGCTTAATATTTTCATATTGACTTAAACTGATAGAGCCGATATCATATGTTTCTTTGTTTTTGTTTAGTTTATCAATATATTTATTAATTAACTTGTAAAATTTCCCGGAATCTATTTTTCCCTGCCGATATTTGGACACTATGTTTTCAAGACGTTTCTGCTGGGGATTTAGATAATTTGTCTTCATTTCATCCAAATCTTTCTGAATTTCTTTAATTATTTTTTCATACATCGGCTGGCAATCAATTATTTTATTCAGTCTTTTCAAATTTTCGTTATAAGGGCCTTCTTTTTCAAGCCCATAAAGAAGCTTGGGTTTATTGCTGATTACCGAATAGTATTCGGATCCGGTCAATTTCCCCTGATTAACCAATATTTCAATGGCTTTGTTTTTGAAATTTGCGTCCGTAAGCCCGCAAAGCCATGATGTATCCACTTCCCCGGATGCTCCTTCAACAAAGATTCTATGAAGGCCGTATTTATCGTCAAGATTCTTAAGTATCCCGCTGATATTTCTTTGAACTTCGCTGTTGCAGTGCAAATCCTGGATATTGATTACCACTCTATCGCTTTCAAAACATTTTTCTGAAGTTACTCTTCCCAAAGATGCAGGAATTATTGTGCTATCCAAGGAATTTTCTATTTCATATATTTCTTTTTTTCTTTCGCTTATAACAGTTGACGCGCGCAAAACATCAGCTCCAACAACAGAAAACATAAAACATGCCGCCGTGAATACAGCAACGGCCTTTTTAAAATTAAATTTCAAAATACTGCCCGCCCATAAATAAAAAACCCGGCTTTTTTTCAAAAGCCGGGACATATTTTTGACAAAAATCATCCTTACACTGCTATTTGGAAGATTACTTCTGGATAGCAAGATTAAATACAGCAATAAAAGTAAAATAAAAAAATTAACCTGCTTTCCCGGGGGGCTTCCTCTTGCACAAATCGTAAAAGCGCGGTACATCTCGTTTAAACCGTTAAAAATGACACTTAAATTGTCGGGAATTTTTGTTTTGAGGACTTTAATAAATACTTTTTCGGAAGAAATTATTGCATAGTCCGAAGAGGAGTTTCTCTTTTCCTCTGTTTGATTTTCAGGCTGGTTATTTCCTTGCTTCTTTGAAATATTAAGTTTATCGGCAAGTGCTTCAAACACTTTCATCGGCAGGACAGACATTGAAAACACGCTCAATATCGGGGACTGCGCCTTTATTATATTAGTTACTATTGTGCTATTATTAAAAAATAAAATATCTATCGCTGAAAAATTATTCAGCAGAAAAATAAAAACTAGGATGAAAATAAGATTTCTTTTCATCCAGTCACCGTTTGGAAAATGGTTGATTTTTTAATGTTTATGCGGGACATAGTTTATTGTTTACAACAAATTTCTAATAAAGTGCTTAATATTACAATAAATTTGTAAAAAAATTATGGCAGGGGTGAAAAAAATATGAAAAATCTGGAATTGGCAAAATGCATTGAATAATGAAGGATTTTATGTTTAGAAAGTATTCTGAGGAGGATTTTCTGTAGTTTTTGGATGAATAAAGATTTTTTTGTGGCTTTTCCTACCTACTACCTACCCTCGGGTCCATAGGACCCTATGGGTCCGAGGACTATCTACTGTTTTTTGTGCTGCAGTATTAATTGAAGTATTTCTTACCGGGGCGGATTATTAAGGACTGCCCTATTCTGAGGTATTTTTTACCGCGGAGCTGCTTGTTGTCTTCTTTAATTGCCTTGACTGTAGTGTTGAATTTTTTTGCTATTTTTTCTATCCAGTCGCCTTTTTTAACTTTGTATTTCAAAAATCCGCGCGTTGGATTTAAGTCTTTTACCGTAGCAATACTGGCAAGAAATGTTTCTTTAGAACCTTTCGGCAGTTTCAGTTTAAACTCAGGATAGTTCGGCGGGGTGCACCATGCCATTATGGAAGGGTTAAGCTCACGAATCTCTTCCACTGTCGTTTTCGCGCATTCAGCTACAATTTTTAAATCAATCACATTGTTTATTATGGTTTCATCATACTCAATAGGTTTGTCAAATTTAAGATTATACCCGTACTGCTTTGGATTATCCCCGATCAGAGTCACCGCTATAAACTGAGGAACATAATTTTCGGTTTCTTTAGGAACCGCCTTTCTATCCTTGAACTGTTCAATATTAACTGCCTGGGAAAAATGCATATCCCGCCCAAGGCCGAATTCTCCCCTGTTATACGCCGCTAAAGCCAGGTGCCAGTCGTCAAAAAGAATATATAAATCGCGCAAATACCTCGCCGCCGCAATTGTTGATTTTTCAGTATCTTTTCTTTCGTCAATCCAATAGTTAACTTTCAGGCCGAAACCGCGCGCAGTTTGAGGCATAAACTGCCATATTCCGAGCGCGCCGGCGCGTGAAAGGTCGTTCACGTCGTATAAACTTTCAACCACGGGAAGATAAATTAATTCTTTCGGCAAATTGTATTTTCTTAACGAAGGGAAAATCATATCTTGATATTTTCCTGATCTTTCTAATGCCCTTTTTATCCTTTCTTTGGACGTTCCCTGCTTGTACTGATCAAGATATTTTTTTACAACAGGATTTTCCGCATCCATCGGTATTTTATAGGCTTTTGCCGTTAATGTGGACTCGTCCTGATATGTAAGATCATGTATTTTAAGAAACAAGTTTTCATACTGGTCTTTTAGATAATAATGCGCTTCGGCGGGCATAACAGCGGACTGAATTTGAGACAAGCTTTCAGTAAAAAGCTTGCCGGCCTTTTGTTTATTGCCGTCAGAATAGGCCATAACAGCCTTCCTGAAAAGTTTCTCGGCATTTATCAGCATTTTTTCGGAAGGCCACGGGACTTCGGGTTTTTTCTCGCCAAACTCAACTGCAGCGTTTTCCCCTTCGGTGTCCGTGGTTATTTGTTCTTCTTCCTGTTCTTCCTTTGTAAGCGGCTGGGTTGCCGCTTCGGTAGATATGGCAACCGTTATATTTCCGTCAGGTATTTTAACGCAAAATAATGTGCCGGCAAAAAAAATATTTATAAATAATAAAATTATAAATCTTTTCATTTTTAAAAAGCCGTTACCAGCCACCTGTGACCGGCGACCAGCAAAGGCGATTAAATATTTTTGATTTTGTTTTTACCGGTAACTGGTTGCGGGTTACTGGTTGCTGTTGTCTTTCAGTTTGATGCAAAGTTTTCTTAAAAGGCCTTCGCCTTCCGAATAAGTTTCTACATCATTGTCTGATTTTAAGAATTCGTGTATAGTTTTTCTGTCTTTTGAAGGCATTGGGCCGAAATGATAAATTGAACCGGTTTTTCTTACCTGATCCGCAGCATCCTTTGCCAATTTCTGGATTTGCTCCTCGTGTTTAAGATGAAATTTATCGGTATCAACCGAAACTTTAGTGCGGGTATTTTTGTCTTTGTTTAAAATTAAATTTAATACCAGCTCTATTGCATCAAGGGTCTGCCCGCCTCGCCCGATAATTATTCCGCTTTCGTCGCTTTTAATATCTGCAAGCACTCTTCCGGTCATCAGAGCAGTGTTAATCTGCTTATAATTTATTTTCATAAGATTTAAAAGCTCTGAAAGAATTTCCTTTGTTTTTTTCTGCGCCAAATCATAATCAACCAGATCCGTTTCCAGCTTTGATTTAAGCTGTACAACAGCCGGTTTATTTCCCATAAGGCCGAAAAGCCCGTTAGAACCTTCATTCAAGATTTTAATTTCAACGTCTTCTCTGTTACAGCCGAGCTTTTTAAGCCCTTCTTGAATTGCTTCTTCAACCGTTTTTCCTTCTACTTCAATTTCAGCCATCTATTTTACCTCCGCAAGTATAACATCTTTAGTATTTTTTGATTTCGCCGCATTAAGACCGCCAAGTAGATTTCTAAGCTGTCACCCTGAACTTGCCTGTCCGCCGTGCCTGCCCCGTTGATTTGGTTTCAAAGAAACCATGCGGGGGGAGGTCAGGGTCAATTTCAATTTTGTCATGCTGAACTTGGTTCAGCATCTCAAAACCGAGATCCTGAAATAAATTCAGGATGACATTCTTTTTATGCTGTTAAGTTCGGAATGACTTTCTGACACTTTTTAGTTATCCTTCATAAGGATAAAATTTATTATTTTTGTATCTCTAATGGGGCTTTACCCCGTTAGAAACAGCTAAACAGCTGTTTATTCCCAAAACTACGAAAGAGCAGATTTATATATTCGTTATCTTTAATTTTTTCTTAACGTTTAAATGTTTCTAACGGGGCGAATCCATCCCTTTCATAATAAAATATTGCTCCAGCATTGTAAGAACGCTGTTTGTAAGCCAATATATAACAAGTCCTGAAGGAAAACCCCAGAACATAAAAGTAAAAATAACGGGCATCATATACATCATCCTTGCCTGCATCTGATCGGTCTGAACCGTCATCATTTTCTGCTGTAAAAACATTCCTATACCCATAATAAGAGGCAAAATATTCAAATTGAAACTCCCGAAAGCAGCAACCGAATCCGGCGCTGAAAGGTCTTTAACCCACAATATCCAATTAGCTCCCCTCAGCTCGTAAGCATTTCTAAGCGTTGTAAAAAGCGCCCAAAAAATCGGAAGCTGCAAAATCATCGGAAGGCACCCTCCTAAAGGATTTACCTTCTGCGTCTTATATAAATTAAGTACTTCGGCATTGAGCCGTTTTGAATCATTCTTATATTTATCCTGAAGTTCTTTAATATGAGGCTGAAGCTGTTTCATTGCGGCAGAAGCCTTAAAACTCTTTATCGTAAGCGGAGCAACTATAATTTGCATGATTACGGTTAAAATTATTATCGCCCAGCCGAAATTATTTGTAATGTTCTTTATAAAATGGAGCACATAAAGCACCCCTTTTCCCAGAAATCCAAAAAAGCCAAAATCAACCGTTTCTTCAAGTTTAAGATTGAACGACTTGAGCATGTTATACTCTTTCGGGCCCACATAATAATTAACAGAAAATTCCTCTTTTAAAGAATCGGGCTTAGGTGTTGAAAACAAGTTTATTCCTAAAGGGCTATTCTTATTTTCTTTATAAACTTCAATGTTTGGAAAACCTTTTCCGTTTTCCGGTATAAACGCGGCAAGGAAATATCTGTTGTCAATTGCGGTCCACTCATAAAAGGTGCCTGAATGCTCGCCATTTTTAAGTTTTTCCAGTTTAGGCGGCTTTGCAATCGTATAACCCAAAACGCGAATTAAGCCGGTATTTTCTTTAAGCTCTTTATAATCAGTTCCTAGGCCCGGGCCCCAGCCGACGGAAATGTAAGGAAGCTTGGCAGATTTTTTAATTTTTTTAAGTTCTATTGTCAAATTATGGAGATATTCTTTGGAAAGATTATAGGTTTTTACTATTTCCCAACCTTGAGGCGAAGTATGTTTAAAAACAATCTTAAAAGGCTCCGGCTGAGATACGGTATAATTTGAACCCGGGAAAGTTGCCATAACGCTTGAATTTTTTCCAAGCACAAGATCTACTAAATTTCCGTTTATTTCTTTAATTATCCAGCTCTTAATCGCAGCTCCTCTGTTAGTAAAAACAACCCGATATTTTTTGGTTTCTACAATTATTTCTTTTTCCGGGGTTGCAATATTTTCTAAAAGGACTTCCTTTGATATTTTCGGCGATTCCCCAAGCTTCCTAATGTCTATCGCTTGTTCAGCTGGAACTTCCGTTCTAGGAACTACGGGAACTTTTGCCGGTTTAGGCTGAAAGTAGGTCCACCATACAATCAGAAAAAGCGTTGATAAAAATATTGCCAAAAACGTATTCTTTTGCATTTAATTTCCTCTTGGTATAATTTATTATGCCTGATTTCAGTGATTTTTTAGATAATAATTATGGTGATTATAAACTAATTATGAAACTGCCACGAATCCCGTTTTTGTCTGTCATTGCGACTCCGACGAACGTCGGGGGAAGCAATCTGACCCGTAGGGTCATCCTGAGCAAAGCGAAGGATCCATGATGTAACGGAAGAAGATCCCTCGTTTTACTCGGGACGATGCTCTACATCGGACTGCTTCGTCACCCTGAACTAATTCGAAAGGTTCCTCGCAGTGACCCCTTTAGAGGACGTCAAAAAGCACAAAACATATTAGCCGGTTATCTCTTACGGGGTAAAGGATCGTACCCCCCTTTATGGAACGGGTGGCATTTTAGAATTCTTTTTATCCCCAGCCATGTTCCCCTGAAAACACCGTATTTTTCAATAGCTTCGTAAGTGTAATGGGAACAAGTCGGACTGAACCTGCACCTATGAGGCAAGAAAGAAAAAATAATTTGGTAAAGCCTTATAATTAAAAGTAATATTTTTTTCATACTGTTATTGCATTAAGCTTTTCTAGAAGAGAAATTACTGTTTCCTCAAGTTTATGGTAATCCATATCAATTGCGGCCTTCTTGGGAATAAACAATAAATCTATCCCGGTTTTTAAGTTGTGCTTGTTTAATCTAAAAATTTCGCGCAGTCTTCTTTTGAGAGTATTTCTTTTTACTGCAAGCCCAAGTTTTCCCGAAGTGATAAGTCCCAGCCTGCGGATTTTAGATCTGTCATTTCTGGAAAATGAATAAACAAAAATCGCCGGGTGAACCGCTTTCCGGCCCGATTTGAAGATTTTATCAAAATCTTTTTGAAGATGAAGTCTTTCGGAAAACCTAAAAGTATATTTGAGGTCCTTATTTTCTCGCATATAATTAAGTTATAAGGCTAAATCCAAACAACAATTAAGAAAATATCAAAATAACAAAGTCTTTACAGTTTTATTTCTTCAAGTCTGCGGGGTATCAGATGTTCCCCTCTTTGAAAAAGAGGGGTGAGGGGAGATTCAATAACGCCAAATCCCTCTCAATCTCCCTTTTTCAAAGGGAGAAGTTATTGGTTACCCCGCATCAAGATGCGGGGAATTTTCAAGTTAAACGCGATCCGCCACTGGCGGAGGAACAGAAAAGATAGTCTTTCAGTGTCTCCTAATTATGCGCTCAGTATCTTCCGGCCCTTTCTTCTGCGCGCGCTTAATACTCTTCTTCCGCCTTTAGATTTCATTCTGGCGCGAAAACCGATAGTTTTTTTGCGGTGCCTTCTGTTTGGTTGAAATGTGCGTTTAACCATGTTTAATATCCTTTTTTGGCAAATTATATTGAACCCAGATTTTTCAATAGAAAAATCTGCACGTAGTGCCACACCATTGAAAATGCTGAAAAATGAAGCACTTTAAAAGAGTGTCAGCTGGAAACCCCGGCAAACATTTAATTGAACAAGTTATAAATGGTGCGGGGTTAACCCAGCTCGTCGATGACGGGCTGTCCCTTTGGGACAAATTTTGCAATCTGTTGCAAAATTTGGGTTGAATTAACAATATGTTTTAAATAGCAGAAATGGCTGAAACGGAGATCTATTTTAAGGTAGGAATTATACCTAAAAACGCAGATTCTGTCAAACTTTTTTGAGACTGCGTTATGAGAGTTAAGAAAGTGTTAAGGTTTAGAAGGATAAATACTTAAAAGCTTTTTACTTTCGTAACCTTCTAAACATTTACACTTTTACACGCCTTTTACTAAATTATGCCGCTGACAGAATATTCTTAACCTTTTCAGTATCAATACTTTGAGGAGTTTTATTGATTTTTTTCTTCCACTTCGGCTCAGACCAAAGTTTAATAATTTCTATCATAGCGTCCCTGGCTACAGCTTTTTGCTCCGCGCTAGTTCCAGTACTTGCTATTTCTAATTCAAGTTCAGATATATTTTTGTCAACTGCCCTATAAAATTTTTCCGTGTTCAGTTTTGTTATTAAAGCATTAAGTTTAATTAGCTTGTTTTCAATTTCGTTTTTATCCTTAGTCTTACCGTTGATTCTTTGCTCATATAATGCCTTGCCTAATTTTTCTCTCATTCTTATATCGGCAAATTCAAAGCCGGGTTTTGCCTGTTTAACAAGCATCATTTCCAACAAAGCGTTGATAAACGCCTTCAAAGAAACGGTATCAGGTTTTTCGCCGTTATAAAGTTCTTTTAGATGAAGTCCTATGAAAGATTCAGGCCTAAATATTTTCAATAATTCTTCCGTTTTTCCATTAGCTAAATTGCCTGTTTTTATCATATCAAGTGTTTTTTCTAAAGTTTCAAAAATCTTTTCATTTTCTTCTTCGGTTTCACTCATTTTGGGAAAATATTTTGTTTCCATGTTTTTCACAAAATTTCTTTCGTAAGTTATTTTTTCTTCCGGAGTTTTAAGAATGCAGTTCAAATTTTTAAGTATATTAATAATAAACAATTTTTCATCAAGAACATCCCTGATATTGCCAGCGGCTTTTTTCAGTTTCTCCAGATCAAATATCAAGCTGATTGAAGAAGGAATATTGCTTATCTCTTGAAACACTTTAATTAATTCTCCGTCGGTAATATCATTGTCAATACTAATTTCGTAAATATTATCTGAAGAAAAGTATTTTGAAAAACCCTGTTCTTTTACAGATTTCTTTATAACTGTTTTTACTCTTTCGGGAAATATTCCTTTAGCAAATTTTTTATTTCCGAAATATATATTAATTACTACATCAGCACGGATCTCGCCAAGAATGTCATTTATGAAATTTTTAGCATCTTCATTTGTTATAGTTTCATTGCCAAAATCAAAATAAAGACCGTCTATCCCAAGCGTGTTGCTAATTTCTTTTATTTCTTCATTATTAAGAGTTTTAATATTTCTAATATTGAAATAGCCCGCAATAACTTTTCTCCCGAAAAAATGCTCATTATCTATAAAACCTTCTCTATATCCTTTATTACTGCTTTTAAAATTCCCATTTATTGAAGTGAAAATATTTGCATTAAAGAGTCTTGAAACATTGCCAAGTTTTAACGCTTCTCCCTCTTTATAAGCTTTTGCTATGCTTGGTACTTTTGTTTTCAATATTGTCTGCCCGCTTTTTGTAAGAGCATGATTGTTTTTTAATGCCGAAAGATTTGCGATAAATTCTTTCGCCTCGCCCGGGCTGAACTGTTTGAAACTTTCTAATGAAACTATAGGCACTCGCGGGAAATTAATTGCAAAAGAATCGTTCTTTTTCCATTGATTAATCTCGGCATCGCTTGTAATTAGAACGGGGTTAGAAAAATCCCAGCTTGAGAACTCTTTTATTCCCAGTCCGCTTAATATTTCCAGAATATTTCTGTTTCCGGAAAGACCGTAAGCTCCTCCCAGCTGGGTTATTATGTCTTTAACAGCTTCTTGAAAAAAAGTTTCTTTTTTATCTGCCGGCAGTTCTCTCATATCAAGATATATTGCCAAACTGCCATCATCATTTTTTGCCCAGACAGCAGACTTTATTACTTTACCTTCATCTGTTTTAAATGTAACAGAATAACCCAGTGGACTTAGCTTCTCAATGTTATCAGCAAGAGCTAATATTTTTATTCCGGATAATTCTTTATTCAATATTGCGCCATCGGATTCAAGAGAAGCAAATACAAAGGGATTTATACCTCTGCTAAATTTGTTTGTCCCTTCAAAAGTTGTTTTCTTGAAATGCTCAAGCCATTCTAGCGATATCACATTTCTCAGCGTATTAAGCCAAATCCCCAGTTCTTTGGGCAAGCTTTCGATATTATATTGTTCGCCTTTCGTTAATTGATAGATAAAATGGCTGAAAATATTTACTATTCCAGCCGCAATTAAGGACTGTAAAATAACCAGCATTATCCCTGAGATTTGAATTCCTATTAAAGACAGAATATTCGTTATCAGTAATGAAATAAACTCAACCGCAGGTCCTATAAACGGCAATACAGGGAAAATGACTGCAGACACTATTGTAATTCCCAATATCACTGCAACCCCGATTGTCCTATAAATTTCAGATTTATCTATTTTTTTATCATGTATTTGGTTAGTATTGAGCTCTTTTTCTACTGCAGAATTTACCATATCAACAAATTTTTGCCTTTTTGCCATTCCGATTACATACTCCGATGTCCATATTTCATCTTTACCGAATTCTGAAAATGTTTTCTTGTTATAGAAATCTTTTTGTTCATTTTCCATAATTTTACCTATTCTGTAACTTAAATCATATTTATCAATGTCTCTGTCTGCATAAATAGTTTTAATTATCGTGCAAATTGTCTTACTAATAGAAGAGTTTGCGCCAAATATTGTCCGCAAAGCCGGCTGTTCTTCTCCGAAAGAATCTTTTCTTATTCCGATTATCACATCAATTTTTTCTGCTATAGCCGACAATATTTTCTGATTTTTCAAAACTTCAGGCTTCATCTTCTCAATTATATTACTCAATGTCTGGAACTCTTCCAAAGGCGGATTTTTCGCAAGCTCCAGTTTATTCAGTTCTTCAATGCCTTTTTTAACAGATCCTATATTTTTTTCCAAGTTCGCTTTAACGATTAAACTATAAATTCCGTTTAAAATATTGCTTAAAGATAGTCCTACTACCGCAATCCATTGCATCGGGAATAAAAGCCCTATAGCAAAACTTAATGCAATTAAAAATATTTCAAAAACAAGGCTTCTTTGTGTTTTTCTTTCAAAATGGTCTAGTAAAAAGCCTATTGAATTAAACACAAAACTTAATACTTCAACAACAGGCGCAAAAAAGATTTGCACTTTTCTCTTAAGAGCGGAATATCTGAGCCAATCCTGCCAACCTTTAGGCAATTCTTTGCCGGTAAAAAGTTTATAAACCGGACAAAATTTGTCATATGTAGACACTTTGGTCAGCTGCCGCCCCACGGCTTCTTGAATTTTCTTTGATGATAAAACATCTTCAAGACTTTCTTCAAAAGTTTTATCATCCTGAGCGGCATAATAACTTATTACCATAAATATTAATGCTTTTATTTTCCCGGGAGGAAGTTTAGTTTTATTTTTAACAATTTCAATGTCGCTCAAAACTGCTTTTTTTATTTCCTCATATTTTATTTTTCCTTCTCCTTTTTTTCGGTTGATATACGAATTCACAAGCTCAAATGTCATCGTAAAAGTATCTAAGTCAACAACTTGGTCAAAAAGAAGTGCTAGAGCGCCATACTCATCTGCCCCATAGAATTTTTCTATTATAGGAATTCCCCCGTATCCGCCCAGTGTTTCATACACCGCCACTTCAAGCGCGAGCTTGGCTTCTGCTGAATCGTTTAAAGGGACAACAAGCGTTTTTTCTGAGCCGGCCTTTCCTATTTTTTTCACTCTTACCAGATACATACCGGCATATTCAACAGGTTCTTCAGTTACTTCAAAATGTTTTTTTACTTTTATAGGTAAAAAATACGCTAAAAATATGATTTTTTTCAGAATGAGTAATTTAGTTGAATCATCCAATTTTAAATTAGAAACCAAATCTTTGAAAACCGCCGTGTGTTCCTCAGTTTTCAAATTAGCTTCGTATTGGATGCTCAAACTCCGAATAAATTCATTTTTTTCTATATTAGTTACGGAAAGATACTTTTCATATATATTATTCAGCTCCTTTGCAAACAAAACTTTTATTTCTTTGCGTACAACTAATTTTTCCAGTTCAGCTTTTCCTGTTTCTTCAAGCAGTTGGCCTACGGTTTCTGAGAATTTATCATCGTCGGCAGCAGCCGTAATATTAAATAAGACCTCTAATTCCCCAGGCATTGGTGGCTGATGAAACTTTTTTATGAATAGATTTCGAAGTTCTTGCTCATGATTTAAGAAATTCTCAATAGCGTCGCCTATTGCGGTATTATTCGGTTTACACTTTAAAGCATCTAGAATCATTTCAGTTTCCCAGTCCTCAGGTTGATGTCCGAATTTTTCATAGCATTTTGTTTTTATAAGCTCTCTCGCAGCGTTTTCATCTTTAATTTCAATTGCCAGCGGAGCATTTGCCTTTGTTCCAGTTCCAAAAAAGATATTATAAATTGAATGTAAAATCATATTTGATAAAAATACCGCTAAAATACTCCAGCCCAAAGCTATCCAGCTGATACCAAGTATCACCCAAGGCACCATTCCCATGCCAACGGCTGAACTCCAGATTACTGCAACGCCTATTTTCCTTGCCTTTGCAGGTGTATGGGCACGCAAAAATCCGACCGGATTAAACACAAAACTAAATACTTCAAAAAAAGGCGCAAAAAAGATTTCCACTTTTCTCTTCAGTTTAGCGTACTGCGCCAAGCCCTGCCAGTTCTCCGGAAGAGGCTTAGACCTGTAAAAGAGATTGTAAACTGAACGAAATTTATCATAAGTAGCAGGTTTTGTCATCGGTTTGTTGGTCAGCCATTTCCATCTTGAAAGCTGGAATCTTACGGCTTTTTTAGCACCAAAACCTGGACCGACATGACTTTTGATCGTATCCACCTGGTCTTTAGTTGGTATAAGTGTCCCCGGTACATTGGGGTTTCTCTCTTTAATGTGCGCATCAAATGCTATCGCGATTTCTAATTCTACTTTTTCCGGAATATAATTATTTTGTTTTTCGAACTTAATTAGAACATTAAGTTCGTCACTGCTCAAAATATGTTGATCTGTTAATAATTGTTTGTTTTTTTCACGGAATTTCTTTATGACTTCAATTTCATTTTTAAATTCTTTTAAATCCGGCAGACGATGGTTGTCTTTTCTAAATTTTAATAATATGTCGTCCGCCTCAATTAATTTAACATTATTCGCTTTTAACAATTCTCCGTTTTTATCAAGAAAATCTATGATTTCGTCATCGGTCGGTGTTTCTTGGCTTAATAATTGGCTTTTCGTCTCGTCTAGTGTTTCATGCGATTTCTCGGGTTCCTGGCCTGCAACTGTTGTTTCCGCGGTTTCGCTTCCCGACAACGATTCATCTTTTTTGCTTTGTTCTTGCTTAAACTGCTCAATCGCATTATTTAAAATAGTTTCTCCCGGCATTTCATCAAATTTCTTGATAAACTCTTCCTTTTATTTGTCGGTTAGTGAAAAAGAACTCTTATCAATAAGTCCCTTTAACAAATTTTTCAGTTCACTTTTTGCAATTCCTCTTTTCGCATCTTCAGACCGAGCTTCCTTAAAGTTAAAATCGTCAAAAGGCGTTCTATCAAGGATTTGCTCCCCTTTTCTTTCCACTTCTTTTAATCCGAAACCAACAATATAAGGAACTTTATTTATCACAATTACTTCTATATTTGCGGGTATTTTATAATATGCGTAATCGTCTTTTCCCTTTCTTATTATATTTTCAATTTCTCTTATTTCGCCGCTTCCTGTTAAATTCATATAAATATAATAAAACAGCTCCAATGCCTTATAATAGGAACTCGTGTATTCAAGCTGAAATACCGGCGCTGAAACTGAAATATCAAAATCGCTCATAATCAATGCGTCATTACCTAAAGGATTGTAATCCAATAAATGTTTATTTAATTCGGCCTGTTCATTAGATTCTAAATTGGAGATTTTTTTCTTAAAATCAAACTTGCTTTTTATGTATGTTTTTCCGTCATTGTTATACGCCATCTGAATTATTTCCGGCATACCATTTTTATTAACTTTTATATAAATTGTTCCCCTATCTCCATTAACTCGTGATATTTCTATTAATGCCAGATCCAGATTGTTCTCAATTATTTTCTTATAATTCTTAACCAGCTCTTCTTTCTCCAGAGCAGTAATATTTTCATTCAATGGATCAATTGTTTTAATTGCCTTTTTAAATAATATTGCTTCTTGGTTTGGCTTTGAGTAAAAGTCTAATTGTTGTTTTGGCGTTAAAGGTTGGCGAATATTTGTTATTTTGTTTCCACCCAGGCGTTTTTTTGAAGGACCACTAGCCTGATTATATTTTGTCAAAAGCTTATCGGGATGCTCGCGGTTAAACTCCAAATGTTTCTTTCCGCTGTATGATATTGATGCAATTGTTACTGCTATTATCGTAAGCCAAATAATTATTGCTCCCCAGGGAACAAGAAGCCCAAGCAAGCTGACGCCATAAAAAGGAAACGGGATTATCGCGGCTTTTCGCATCTCCCTTATGCCTTTTATCCTGGGGTCGGAAGCCTTCTCCTCGCCGGTGGGGACCTCTCCCTTTTTGAAGTGTTTCTCATAAAAATGGGGCAATAATGACGGGATGTATTCACGTAATACCAAAGCTACATTTTTCCAGAATTTAGATTTTATAGGCGGAACAACTAAACATTCTTGAAATTCGTATTTATAGGGGGAATAACTAAAAGGCTGAATTTCCTTTAGCATCTTCTTTTCATATTCTCTTGAGGCAATCACTCTTTGAATCTCAGAGCGGTTGGAATGGATTGTTGAATTTGAAGGAATTAAAACCTCTTCACACTTCAAGACTTTCGCCACATCGTGTGCATATTTGATAATTTCATCAAATATGGAATCTGCCGCAACCTGCGCAAGCAGTTTACTGCTGGGGTTTATCCCGGGAAGCGTTAAGTATCTCTTTCCTTCATTTTCAATAATCAGTATATGGAAACCGCCCATTGCAAGGCCCTTCTCATCCCAAATGATTGCATTCATAAAATTGGGATTATTCCATAATTGTTTGTCAGGAGCAACGCAAACCCCCATATTGTATCCTGCCACCCCGTGCCCTTTTCTTTTTGAAACCAGAAATCTTAATTTTAACTTATCTTTCCCCTCATTGAATTCATACTTAGCGTTTACTTCTCCCTGCATCTGTTTGTATTCTTCCCCCTGCAAAACTTGGGCTAAATCTAGCGCTTCTTTTCCTTGCTGGATTTTAAACTCTATCCCTGATAATACCTCTTCTATCTTTCCCAACTCCTTTTTTTCTTTAATTTTTTCCCATACCATATCCAGCACGCCTTCTTCTATCCCCAATATTCCCCCAATCCTCTCTTTCTTAACCGGTTCTTCTATCTTTTCATTTTTAAGAATTCCAAGGATTATTTTGGCTCCCTTTGCAGGATCTTTAATCTTGGTTCTATAAAGATTTCCCATACTCTCCTGATAATATTTCTCATTGGTTTCGCTTCCTTTTCTATAGGCGTTTACCGCTTCATTGATTAAGTCTCTTAGT
This sequence comes from Elusimicrobiota bacterium, assembly GCA_026388075.1. NCBI lineage: Bacteria > Pseudomonadati > Elusimicrobiota > Elusimicrobiota bacterium. Next base: position 5,888 of record JAPLKN010000145.1, on the reverse strand, counting down.
GTATCTCCGACAAACTGTTTATGATTCATTATATGCTCTATGGTATTTAAATTTTCCGGCAGGCTAAATCCATTGCTCCTATACAACCGATATAACTGCTTAATTATCTCTTCCCGTTTATTTTCCCATTTCTTAATATCCTCTTCGCCGTGTCTGCTCCAATCCTTATTCTTCAATATTTCAATCAGTTCTTTTCCCAGCTTACTCTTTTCTTCTTCTTTAAATGTTGATTTTTCTTCTTTATTCACCTCTTTTACTACTTTCAAGATTGTTCCCCAAGGCGTAGAATTCAAAGGCTCGGAAGGATCTTTCAGCTTATAATTTCCAACACTAGCCTCAAATTTCCTCCATTGGATAGGCTTCCATCTCACAACCGCTCGTTCTAGCGCTTTGGTGTCCTCTTTCCTGTCCGGACGGGTTTCGTTAAGATTTTCATACATTGCTTCTTCCATAGTTGCTTCGGGAGAAAGCACGTAGTACTGTATGGGTACGAATAATGGATCTTTCTCAACCTCGCTCACATCGCCATCCATTATTTTTTTATGGATATTCCTGCACCTTGATAACAAACCCTCCTTTTCTTTTTTCCTTGCAGGATCTTTATAAACCTTATAAACTTCTAAAATAGGGTATTCAATCTCTTTAAGGAATTTCATAATCTTTATCGCTTCATCTGTCAACTTTTCTTGACCGGTTACTCCTTCTTTAACCGAAAACGGAAGAGTTATAATCTTTTCTTTCCCTTCAATTCCTTTTATAATAAAATTCTTCAATGTGTTATATGCTCCAAAGCTTTGTTCCATAATCAATGTTTTAATAAACTCCATATCTTTGTCCGTTTGAATTGCTTTCATATCATAGAGTTTTTTAACTGCTTCCAATGAAAGGAATGCGCCTTGCGTTTGGTTATAAATTATCGGTTTAATTAGTTCGTTCCACGATTGGGGATATTTTTCAATCATCGGCGAAAGTTCTTTGATAGCTGAAAGAATCCTCTTTTCCACACCGGAACTGAGATTTAAAATGCTGACTAAATCATCCCATATTTTCTTTGGGCTATCAATTATTTTTTTCTTTAGCAATAATAACCAACACGAAACCATTTCATTCAAATATTCCCTTGGAAATTTTCCTAATTTGACACTGATCTTTCCTACTTTAAGCGTTTCTATTCCTGAATCTTCAAGGTCAGCCGCTTCCAAACTGCTTAGGTTCTCTAATTTCAAACTTTTAAGATTTTCACACAAGTGAAGATCAAGTACTTTCAATTCCCTAAGGCCTTCGCCAAGTTCAAGCGTTTCTATCCCTGATGCTTGAAGGTCAATTTCTTCTAAACTGCTTAGGTTTTCTAATTTTAAGTTTTTAAGATTTTCACACGAGCGAAGATTAAGTTCCTCCAATTCCCCAAGGCCTTCGCCAAGTTTAACCTTTTCTATCCCTGATTCCTGAAGGTCAATATTCTCTAAACTGCTTAGGTTCTCTAATTTCAAACTTTTAAGATTTTCACAAAAGGGAAGATCAAGTACTTTCAATTCCCCAAGGCCTTCGCCAAGTTCAAGCGTTTCTATCCCTGATTCTTGAAGGTCAATATTCTCTAAACTGCTTAGGTTTCTTAATTTCAAGCTTCTAAGATTTTTACATTCAGAAAGATCGAGTTCTTCCAATTCCCCAAGGCCTTCGCCAAGTTCAAGTGTTTCTATCCCTGAATTTTCAAGGGCAATTCTTCCCAAACTGCTTAGGTTTTCTAACTTCAAGCTTTTAAGAGTTTTACATTTATTGAGTTTAAGTTCTTCCAATTTCTCAAGGCCTTCGCCAAGTTCAAGCTTTTCTATTCCTGATGCCCTCAGGCTAATCCATTCCAAACTATTCAAATTTTCTAACTTCAAATTTCTAAGATTGCTACACCAGCTAAAATCAAGATTCTTCAATTCCCCAAGATCAGCGCCAAGTTCAAGCGTTTCTATCCCTGATTCTTGAAGGTCAATATTCTCTAAACTGCTTAGGTTTTCTAATTTCAAACTTTTAAGATTTTTACACGAGCGAAGATTAAGTTCTTCCAATTCCCTAAGGCCTTCGCCAAGATCAAGCTTTTGTATCCCCGAGAAACTAAGGTCAATCATTTCCAAATTCCTTAGATTCTTTAACTTCACACTTTGAATTTTCATGTGTTCGCTGAGACTCAGGTTTCTCAGCTTTCCCAACTTTTCAAGCTCTATACTCTCTAGGCTTGTTATCTTAGCTAACAAACTTAAATCTTCTATTTTCGAATCACTGATTTTCAGTTTTCTTAACTGTTTCAGTCCCCTTATAAAAGCTATGTCTTTTACTTGTGTTAACTCCAACTCTTCTATATTTTCTGCTATTACTGCCATATAATCTGCCCATTCTTTTACCCCTGTTAAGGCTATCTTTATGTTTAACGCTTTCAACTTTTTTGCATTTCCTTCAGTTATATCTGCCGCATCTATCGTTACAATATAACTCCCGTCAGATCGGTATTCAAGCTGGAATTTATCTGGCCCTATTATTTTATTCAAGACGTCTTTTAATTTTTTTGTCCCGCTTTCTTTGCTTGACTGTGTCAGCGGCGCTTCGGGATGGGCAATGTTATATTCCTTGTGCTTTTCTACGGCAATTCGCCATATGTCACAGGAAATGTTAGTAATTTTAACCGCTGAGCCAAATATATTGTCCACTGTTTTGTTTACTTCGTCCAGAATGGCCCTTATTATGCTCTTTGTTCCTTCAATACGCTCATCACGAACTGCGTTGCTTTTATTTTGATGTTTCCCGACAAACATAATTGCGGCCAGTTCTAAGGCTTTTTCAAAATTGATCCCTTCTTTTACCGCATTCCATACATCCCTCGCAAGTTTTATCAATTCCGGTGCTTCATGTTCTGGCGCAAAATTAATCTCAGAGATACGGCGAAGAATTTTGACATCATTTATTAATTGATTGAATTGTTCCTGGGTTAGCTGAGGTAGGTCTTCTTTCGTTACTGCATCTATCTTTTTCCACCAATCACCACTATTTGCATGCATCCAGTTTACCGCAGCAAGTCTTCGCTCCTTTGACCAACCGTTAACACTGTTTTTGGCTTTGGTCCAGGCTATTTCGCTTGTGCTGTTTATGTCGTTAGGGTAGTTCCAACTTCTCGCAAGCTTTTTGCTCTTAGAGACAGTTTTCTCAAAAAGCTCTTTGGCAAAAGCGATGTAAGTGCCTGGGATAGTCAAAAGCGGAGAGCCATTTTTCCGCGTATTTAGCAATTCAACAACAACTTCCCAGCCGGGTTTAGCGTCCCATTTTCCATCAGAACCCTTTGTCGCTATCTTCTTTGCAGCATCCAGTGTCCAGCCGTCATCTTCGATTGTCTTTTTCCATACGGGCCTTATGCCTTCGTTTATGGTTCTTAAGTAATTAGGGTCGTGACCTGCCGCACAATCTGTAAGAGTGCGAATTAAATTTCTTGTCCTTAATTTATCCCATTTTTCAGTCAAACCCTTTTTTTCTGCAATAAGATAATCGGGGTCGACATACAAAAGAGGAACGTTGTTGGCATTAGTCGCTATAAAGGTGTCCATCCAAGCGATTGCAGACTTGAGCGCTGTAGCTTCGTCACCGCGGCTCCTTGCCCAAAATATGCCCCCAAGGAAAGTTCCCGAAGTACGTCCAGCAGTCTCGTTAAACAGCAAATACTGGGCATCTGAAAGCGATGATAGCCCCAATCTTTCCCAGTTTTGTATGATAGTATCATGTGTCGCTTGGTTTAATTCCATCACTGTAATTTCGGTATCCGGATTATTCCTTTGCCATTCTAGTCCGGCATTGAACAAAATCTCTTCCGTCGCTTTCCGGCCGTCGTCGTAGACTGCTTTTTCTATCGTTGACAGTACGTGTCCTACGATCTCAACGCTGGCTGGAATACCAATTATGCCTTTAAGAGCTAGATAATGGATTATTTCATGGATGTAAACAGCCACGAAAATGGCTTCATTATTCGTAGCACGCATGATTATCATGGGTACAGGATTCGGCCCAGGATACCGCATTGTTGAACCATAGTGGCCACCTTTTTCAAAAGTGGCTTCTTCATACAAAATATCCTCAGCATCCTGTGCGAACCTTTCCCGCTCACCTTCATTTCTGCACTGACCCAATGCTTGTTCTACACGTTTTGGTTTGAAAAAAGCATATTGCTTTAAAGAAAATGGAACGGTATCTCCGATAAGTTCATTCTTTTTCTCTAAAATTGATTTCTGCCGATCTTGAGGAAACGCCGCAATTATTTTGTCAGCTGTTTCTTCGATCCACTGCTTCTGCTCGATGCTGAATTTATCCCCTGCCGAGTGTAAAATCTCGTCCCACTGTCCAAGGGCGACAAGGTTTTCTTTTCTCTTAACCTTGATATAAAATTCTCTGAGTTTTCCTTCTCCCGCCAATTTCTTAACAACAGCTTTAAGATCAATCTGTTTATTCATATATGACTGTTTGATTGCTATCGCGCAATCCAAAATTTTTTGATAATCCGATCTATAAGCCTTAATATCCCCATCTTTGATGGCATCAATAAGCCCCTTTCGCGCTCTATAGTAACCGAGAACTTTGCCTGCATATTCATCATAACCGAGAATCTCCGCCTTTTTCACGTTAGCTATATTTCTACTCAGCGGCGCTTCGGGATGGCTTCTGTTATATTCCCTGTGTTTTTCTACGGCAATTTTAAATACTTTTTCGGAAATTTTATCTATTCCAAGCACTGCTTTACCTGCTGTTTTTACTGCCTCATCTATCCCCAAATATATTGCTTTCAATATGTCCGTTACACCCTGCAATCTTATTTCCCTTTCTACTTCAGTTTGCGACCCGTGCTTCTCCACAAATATACCCGCAACTTCCGTTATCGCTTTTGCTATGGCTTCCTTTATCACTTTTTTTGATTTTGACTTTATTGAAAGCACCTTTCTAAATGCTCTTTTCGCGAGACTAATCAACTGCAATGCTTCACTAACAGGAGCATAATATATTTGGCAGATACGGCGCAGAATTATAAGATCCTCTCTAATTGCTGCGTCTTTTACTAAATTAATAACATCATCCTTCCACCAATTCTCTCCCAAATTCTTAATAGCTGCAAGAACATTGTGCAGCCGTTCTTCGGTCATTTTATTTGCGGCTTTTGCCCATTCTTTTTCATTTGTACTGTTTATATTATCGGGATAACACTTATTGAGCGCTTTTTTGAAAAACTCCGGATCCTCTTGAAGTTTCAAAATGAAATTGTCGTAAGTTGAAGGAAGCGTTGCAGCCGCATCGTTTTCTTTCTGATTACCCTTTACAATAGCTGACAAAGGCTTATGTTCTTCAAGATATTTTCTCCAGTTATCATAATTTATTTCTTTCAGATTAAATTCTGCATATCCAATTCCGGCAATAGAAAGCTCAAAATGGACCCCCTTGACGGCAATTTCCTGTATCGTTTTGTAGAATTGCGCTCCGGTCCCATTATATTTTTTCCATAGGTTTTCCGGAAGCCCGTTAGTGCCGGTGATTGCATTTGTCCTGACTATTTTTACATCACAAATATTTACAGAATATAAAAATAAATAAAGCAGCAGCCATTGCGTCAGCCCTTTTTTGCGCCATTTTGAAACCGCCAACGTGTCTAAAATTACTGGTACGGGTCCGTCATTATCAAAGCGAATCTCAGAAGCTATTTCGTTACCTACATAGAGCGTTGCGAGCGAATCGGATTTTGGCTTATTCTTTATTCGGATGAATATATTTTGTACCGGGTCAATTAAAATATTTAGTTGTTTAAAATATTTTAACCTTTCTATTTGGTCGGTATGTTCTTGGGGAGATTTAACGATTGCGTCAAAATCTTT
>JAPLKN010000144.1 GCA_026388075.1 Elusimicrobiota bacterium | reverse complement strand
AAAAAAATGAAAAATCACTTATCTTGAAGCATGCAAAAGACGACACTTTAAAAATGGTATGGCATAGTTCACATTCTTCTCACGCATCTCACTCATCACATGCTTCTCACGCATCACATGAGTCCCATGCTTCTCATTATAGTGGTTCAAACAGTTATACACCCCCAGAACCTGCTGTAGAATCCACTCCAGAACCTGTTGAAAAGTCCGCTCCAGAACCGAGACCAGTAGTTATTCCTGAATCTAATACAAAAATTAAGACACCTACAAATTCAAGCGGGAAAGAAAGAAATTATCAATCAGGGGGCACTATAAAACTACAAAAAGGATATACAAAAAAAGATGGTACAGTAGTTTCTCCTCATTTAAAAACGAATCCAGACCAATATAAATTTAACAACCTTAAACCGGAAAAAGAAAACTCAAAATAACTCATAACAAAAGTAATAACTTAAAAATGGTGACGATAAGAAAAATGATTAGGAAAATATTTCTAATTTTGTTTTTGTTATCATTAGTAAATATATTGCATGCAGATTTAACTATTTATTTCGTAGATGTAGGGCAAGGTGATGCAGAATTTATTGTTTTACCAAGCAGTAAAGCCGTGTTAATAGACGGCGGTTCTTCAGATACAAATATATCTAATTTCCTCAGTAAAACTGGCTATTCTACAATTGATTTTCTTGTTTTAACTCATCCACATTCAGACCATTATGCGGGATTAAACTATGTCTTTGACAAAATGCAAGTGAATGGTTTTTATGACACAAAAATTGATAATGCAAGAGCTTCAGGTGATGACAGTGTTAGAAACAAGGCAAAAATTGAGCCAGGCTGTACCACATACTATCCTATTGAAGGTTCTACTCTCAATTGGGACCCAGAGGTTAGAGCAGAGCTTTTTAACACTTGTATCTCAACAACAATATCAAACAATGGATATCAGATTAATGATGCCTCAATAGTGCTGAAATTGACATATAAAGGGAAATCAGTTCTTTTTACTGGAGATATAGGAAAGGGTGTTGAAGAACGATTGATTAAACAATATGGCGATAAGCTTAAGGCAGATATATTAAAGGTAGCTCATCACGGAAGTGCATATAGTACAAGTACAGATTTTCTTAATAAAGTAAATCCTAAATATGCAATTATTGAAGTAGGTAATAATTCATATGGTCATCCAACGCAGAAAACCCTTATGGAATTGGGAAAACATAAAGTGCAAGTTTACAGAACAGATACTGAGGGAACTCTGAAATGTGTCATCACTTCTACTGGGGAGATTATGGAGCCTGAAAATTTGGAAAATACAAATGAAAGGGAAAACAGTTCTCAAGATGAGAGAAACATAATTAAGGAGGAAAAATGAAAAAGATATTTACTTTGCTTTTTGGTTTAAGTATTTTTCTTAGCTCTATCTGTTGCCCAATTTATGCTCATAAGGGAAAGACAGATGCATATGGTGGTCATAACAACAGAGCAACTGGAACTTACCACTTCCATTCGGGCTCTCTTGCTGGTCAGGAATTTTCTTCAAAAACAGAAGCAATAAATGCTTTGAACAATTCAAGAGCGAGTTCATACGGAAAACAAGCTAATACATATAGGGGAGGCGAACTCGTTGGTTCAGTAAACTCAAATAAATACCACTATCCTTCTTGCCAGTGGGCAAATAAAATAAAACCAAGCAACAGGATTACTTTTTCAAGTCCAGCTGAAGCTCAATCAAGAGGATATGTGCCTTGTAAAATGTGTAGGCCACCGACAGAATAGCATAATTACATTTGGAATATTCTTATGATTTGCTTAAACTGGAAGGATAGTTTTTAGGATTTTTATTAGCTGAGTTTTGTCTGAAGTCTTAAGTTTGTGAATTAAAGAAATTATTTCACTTTCAAGGAGTTTATCCTGCCCAAGGATATGGTTAGAAAATAAATCAGTTATAGACACATTTAAAGCTTTGGAAATCTTTGAAAGTGACATTATAGAAGGAATTGCCTTTCCAGTTTCAATCCTAGCCAAAAAAGACCAATCAAGTTCAGCCCTGTCAGATAGTTCCTCAAGCGTTAAACTTTTCTTTTTGCGAATTTCCCGGATTCTACTGCCCAACTGCTTATAGATATTTTCCATAGTTTGTCCTCCATTAATAGAATATAAATATATTGCCTGTTAAACCATAGCATACAAGACCAGAAAGCGTATTGACAATAAAGACAATATTTTGTAAAAGAACGATATACTTTATTCTCCAGCATTAAAGAAAAAAGAGTATTTGATTGATTTTTGAATATAAATCATAAAAAATGCTTGAGAATGAGCTAGGAGAATGAATCGGTATTTGACTATTGAGTATGAGAAAAATAGCCCGAAAAATGGCGGAATGATATGGATATTAGAGAATGACTATGGAAAATATTGAAAGCGATATAAGAGAATGATGTATTATTTGAGAATGAACCGGTAGAATGAGTCGGTATTTGAATAGCAAGGGTTTAAGAAATAGCTCAAAAAATGGCGGAAGATGTTGAAGCAAAGAGATATAATATAGAAGAATGAATAGCTAGAATGTCTGTATTGTAGACCATTAAAAGCGTAGAAAAAGAGTCAAAATAACTTAGTCACTCTCATAAGGATATGAAAAATAGATACCCCGTATCACATCGGAGAAACTTATGAAAAAGATAGTTTTATTTCTCTGTTTATTCTTATTAGCTTCTGCAAGTTTAGCAGAGGCTAAGAAAAAAGGTGGTTATCCTTTGAAAGATGTGGATTTGAATTTTCAAAAGCACTTGGATGAGAATAGGGCTACGCTTGGGAATATCCCTGAAATAATTAAAGGGGGATGGATAAACAAATCAACAGGAACAGAGTTTGAAGAAAAAATAGCTGAATTTGAAAAAATTAATTCTATAGCGGCGGATGTATTTTGTGGAAGTATCATATCTTCAAAGGAGCATCAAAAAAAGGGCACAATTTTAGTGCATGAAGACCTCTGGAAGGATTTAAGCAAAGAAGAAAAAAAATTTGGTTTTGAAATGTTACGCTTTTTTGAAAAGCAGAAGAGGCTCCCCAACTTTTATAATGCTTCTCTAAAAAATATCATCGCAAAGTATGAAGCTGATAAATCCAAGAGCAACTCAGAAATAATTGAGGCTTCATCTGCTACTTTTGCTTTTGCATCCAGTGAATACGATTCGGCAATGAGGTCTATTCCTTCGTATGTAAAACCTAATTATTCTTACTTATTATTAGCAATGCAATATACTTGTAATGGCGAGAAAGAGAAAGCTCGGGAAATGATTGCAGGTCTGGCTGAAACTGACTTGAATAATTTTCCTCCAAACAAAATAATAGAATATATTAATGAAGGAGACTATTTTGTTAAAGATTACAACGAAGTTAAACTCAATAGTGAAAATTTGAAAGGTTGCAAGACAATGTTTACTATTACAGTCACTGAAATTCTTGCAGAGCCCGGAAGCAATGTAATTGCGGGTATTGTAGGAAAATATTCTAATCAGCCATATTTGGATACTTATCCAGGGCCAATGAACGGGCAAATGAGGAATGCTTTTGAGGAAGCTATTTTATCAGAAAATTCCAAAAGAATACTAGTGCAAGTGCCAAAAGAACTAACTAACCAAATTACGTACTTCAACAAAGGGACAGTAATTAAGGTTAAAGGAAAAGTATTGGGATTAAGATTATGGAGTGATTACTTCGGTTATGTTCCTTTGATTGAGCTAACAGAATTAGAATAGAATATCCGGTTCTTTATACTGCCATTTAGAAATCACCGTATACCTTATTTGTTTTCTTCTGCTAAATCAAGAACATTGGCTATTTTTAATGTGGTGGTTCATTTCGGGACTTGCCGGCTTATTGATAAGCGTGTTAATTAGAATATTTTTTGAAAAAGAAAAATATGACCCGGAAGCAGAAATAATACAAGCGGCTACACTTGTTGCTGCGTACAAAGTGATGAAGGAAAAAAATAAAAAGGGATAAATAAGTAGCTAAACAGAGAGAATATATGTCTTTAATTAGTTGTCCTGAATGTGGTGCAACAATATCAAACAAAGCAAAAATATGTGTTAAATGTGGTTTACCGCTGAAAGAATATGTGCCCAAGGAAAACGATGAAATAAAAACAGTTCTTAAACTTATTAAAGAAAGAAAAAGAGTTTCTCAAGATTTGTTAAAAGCTCATCTTGGTTCATCCGCAAGGGCAACGAATATTTTATCAGAGCTTGAAATTCAAGGTTTCATTACAAAACCAGATTTGTCTAATCGTTGGGAAATTGACTTTGAAAAAATTGACAAATATTTAGAGGTAGTCCCTCAAGAAAATAAAAAATGAAAATATTGGTTCAGTAATTTACAAGGTTAAATATGGCACTGGTAAAATGTCCTGAATGTGGTCATGAAATATCTGATAAGGCTTTGCAATGTGTGAGATGCGGATACCCAGTTAAACCTGATATTGAAAAAAAACAAACGCCACCTAATATTGCAAGTGCAAATACTGCGGCTCTAACGGGTTCTTTGCAAAGCCCTAAAGCGAAGATAGGTCTTTTTGGTTATATTGCTTTAGCAGTTTTGATTTTTCTTGTTGTGGTACTTTCTTATCATCCCAAAAGAGTTTTTGAAGTAAATGATAGAGTTACTGTAGTTGATAGTGATAAGCAGTTGACGGGTTATATTGAAGGTGGCAATGAGCTATCTTATTTGTTTGGTGGCAAAGGACATATGGTAGAAATCCCAGAATCAGAAAAAGCCACTAACGGCGAAAAAGGAACGGTTGAAAGAGTAAGTTATGAACGAGAAACACCAGACATAAGGTATTACACAGATGGGACACAAAAAGTTGTAGGCTACACGCATTCAGGAGAAAAAAAATATACAGTAAAATTGGATAGTGGAAAAAAAATACAAATTTTTGGAGAGGGGCTTGAAAAGATAAAGGATAATGGAAAAAGTAAAGAAAATAAAGAAGATGCGTCAAGACTTTATAATAAATATTTTAGGTCTCCTCAATGAAAAGAGTATATGCGGTGCAGCACCGAATCAGAATGGCAAGTAATTGAAACTTCTGGAAATTTGCAATAATAAAAGGAGGAAATTGAATATGGCTCTAAGAAAATGTCCTGAATGTGGTCATGAAATATCTGATAAGGCTTTGCACTGTGTGAAATGTGGTTGTCCAATTAAATCCGATAGTGCGGAAACTATTAAACTTGATAGTGAAAAAAAACAAACGCTACCTACTGTTACAACTCCGATTAAGACAACTGCTATAGATTGTCAGGCATGTAAGCAAGAAAAAGTAATGCTACCAACAAAGATTTCAAGAATGTCCCCAGTAGTCGTTGCAATTGGGTGGATATTGACTGTTCCCTCAATTCTCGGAATATTTTTTGCAATTCTTGTTTTTATTTCAACTATGCAAGTATCAGTAGCTTCAGGCACAGCTTCCACAGGTACAAATGTCGCAACTGGCATTGGCGTAATCGTTGCAGTAGTGATTGGCATTATTTCACTTGTAATCGGTTTGCTTGGATATATCCTGATTATGAAAAAGAAAGTATACAAATGTTCTGCATGTGGTTATGTCTTAGACCGGGCATAATTTAGAGCACCAAAATATCACATTGAATGTTATAAATATTTTCATTTATTTATCCTAAAATTGATAAATAGCATTCATTTTTCAATACGTATTTCTACTTACCCCTGAGCCTCAAATACCTCAAACAGCCCTCTGCATATACCCTTAAGACGCTTCCAGAAGCTCAGCAATGCCATTTTTGCCCCTAAAACCCACTATTCCATATAATCCCCCATTTTCCGACCAGAAAAGCCCTAAAAATGCCCTATTTTAGCCCTTTTATCGTCTTAGAATGCTATTGACTTCGTCGGAGAATTATGCTATAATCATAATTAATGAAAAATAAGACCTTGAATGGAGCGATAGCCGACTTATGAGCAAAACTCTCTCCGCTAGAAATAGCGAAGAGAGAAATACGGATAAAGTCAACGCAGTTGGATACATACGAGTAAGCACCGACCTTCAAGCCGAAAATGGACAGGGTCTTGAAATCCAGAAAGAAGCCATCCAAAAATACTGCAAAGAAAACCCTCAATTTAACTTAATCAAAATTTATGAAGATTCTGGAATATCTGGAGCTGTTGACCAACGCCCCGGGCTTATAGAGCTTTTGGAAGACTCCAAAGTAAAGAAATTCCAGTTTGTCTTTGTTTCAAAGTTAGACCGCATTGCAAGAGATACCTTCCTCACTCTTTGGATAGAAAAAGAACTCAAAAAATCCGAAATAACCCTAGTATCAATTTCAGAACCCTACCGCTGGGATGACCCTACCCAAAGGATATTTCTCCAACTTATTTCCTCTTTTGCTGAATTTGAAAGAACAAGAATCGTAGAACGCTTGCTTTCCGGTAGATTGAGAAAAATCAATCAAGGAAGATATGCTGGCGGAAAACCGCCTACTGGGTATAAATCTAGGGGTGGGGAACTGTTTATTGATAACCAAGAAGCACAAATAATTGAAAGAATATTCAGGATGAGGTTCGGAAGGAAGTCTTTATATTCTATTGCTAAGACTTTGAATGAGGAAGGGGTTCCTTCTAAATATGGGCATAAATGGTATCCATCGGGCATCAAATATATTCTCCAGAATCAGACCTATTGGGGAAAGATAAAGTACGGCAAGACAGAGAAAGGGATTCATCAGAAGATAGATTTATTCAGAAGGTCAGCCCCACCTTTAACAAGGTAATGGTGAGGATTGTGCAGGACAAGGTACAAATATTTGGGCAATAAATTTTGAACCCCGTTTCCAAAAATAAAAAAGAGCGGTGCTGATAACACCGCTCCCAAGAGCAACTAAACCCTCTATAGGTTATATTTTGCTCATATTTATTATAGGAACTTAAGACGCTAATGTCAAACAAAATGGAGGTGATGAAAATGAGCATAGCAGAAAGAAATGACGCTTTCAGAAAGAATATTCTTTTCAGCGTTGATTCAAGAAACAAAATGCTTATTACTCAAGGGATAACCGCTTCATTTAATGATAAGCAGATTGCTGATATTTTTGGAGCTGTCAGAGATTTCAATAACTTTAATCAGGACAATAACCCTTGGGGCGAACACGATTTCGGGAGTATTTTGATTTTCGGCAGAAAGATATTCTGGAAGATAGATGACTACCAAGGTGAAGACGCTACTGATTTAGTATTGACTATTCTGCTCGCAGAAGAATATTAAAGGAGGCAATTATGTTACAAACAGCAAAAGAAATACTTGCAAGAAAAGATGTTATGCCAAAAGTTATAGTTAGCGAAGCTTATTCAGTCCCCTTTCTTGAAGAGTTGGATGATAACTCTGTTATCTATCACATAGGGGAGCACAAATATCGCGTAGAGAATATTACTCAGCAAAGCTACGGGATAAGAGCCGTAATAGAAATGAATTATCGGGGAGATTTAATACATAAGAACTTAGTATCATTATTTTCGTCACGGGCACGAACTGAATTTATAAATAAGCTAAAAGGATTTGATTCCAAAAAGATAGAAAAGCATTTGTTAGGCTTGGAATCAGAACTCAAGAAATTTCTTGAGAGGAAAGTCAGGAATAAGCTCATCCAAGACAAGAAGCGTGCTCCCGAAATGACGGATGAAGAAAAACAATCTGCAATAGACTTTCTAAAGGCATCTAACTTATTTGAACTAATTGAAAGCGATATAACAAATCTTGGCTATGTGGGTGAGCAGACTAACAAAATATTGGTTTACCTCATAGCAACGAGTAGAAAATTAGAAAGCCCTTTGTCAGGGGTTATAAAAGCTCAATCCTCAAGCGGTAAATCCCAGTTAATGAAAGCGATAGTTTCCTTAATGCCTTCGGAAGAAATATTTGATGTCAGCAGGATTACTGAAAATGCTCTGTTCTGGATGGATAAGAATGACTTAAAAAACAAACTCATCACGGTTGCGGAGCGTACTGGTTCGGATACTGCCAACTATTCAATACGTTTGTTACAGTCAGAGAAAAAGCTAAGATTACTTGCTCCGCAGAAAGCGGATGACAATGTAATGAAAACAGAGTGGTTTGAAGTTTCCGGGCCGGTTGCATTTCTTGAAACTACCACAGGAACGGCACTTGAAATTGATAATCAGACGCGGGTTTTTGAGATATATATTGATGAGACCGAAGAGCAAACCCGACTGATACAGCAAGCCCAGAAAGAATGCAGAACGCTTGAGGGTATGGCTCGGAAAAAACACAGTGAAGGGATTATGAGAAAACATCAAAATGCTCAGAGACTGCTAGAGCCTTTGAAGGTGACAATCCCCTATGCAGAAAAGATAAGTTTCCCAACAAAGTGGGTGAGAACCCGTCGTGATATGGATAGATTCTTGGATTTAATTACTGTCATAGCGTTCTTGAGACAATTCCAGCGGGAAGTAAAAGAGGACACTTTTATTGGCAGATATATTAATGCAACTATTGAGGATTATGAGACTGCTTACAACCTTGCAGTAAATGTTTTAGGGCAAAATCTGGATGAGTTAGATAAACGCTCAAGAGAATTGTTAGGGCAAATAATAGATATGTGCAATGAGATGAATGAACGGAATGATTTTACAGAAGAGATGGCTTTTACAAGAAGAGACATTTTGCATTATCTCAAAAAACAGGGAAAAAACTACTATCCCCAGATATTGCAGAACTACATCGCCCCTTTGGAAGCTGAATATCTGGAGCTTGTTTCGGGTGGCAAGGGAAAGACCTCTGTCTATAAGCTGAACATCACTGTCAATGAAGATGGAAAAATTCAAGCCCCATCCTTAATCAATGGACTTACCAGCCCTGCTGAATTAAGAGCTAAAATCAGCCCAAAGAAGCCCAGAAGCCGAAAACAGAACTCTTAAGCCTTCAAAACAGCCCCTTTTATACCCTTTTCCGACTATAAAGCTTTAACTATAAAACTATCCATCAAAAGAGCATACCCTATATAAAAACCGCTCCAAATCCCTAACAGAAGCCCTAATTTTGAGATATATATGCCCTTCACCCAGCATTTATACTTTGATACTTATCACTTTGTTTGACATTCTTTGTTGTAAAAAGTAGAATGAAACATCATAAAATGACATAATCCAGCGTCCTTCTAAAATCAAGTCTTCCTTGCAAACTAACTATTATTGCCATTGCGAAATTAAAGAATATCATAAAAATTTTGAGCAATATTTATGGGGTTAATAGAAAAATCAAAAGAAAATATAGAAATTGCTGAAAAATATTTAAAGAATAATAAATTCTTTAATATTATTGCAAACAGAGCTTATTATGCAACTGTTCAAATGGCAAAAAATTACTTATGCAATAAAAATGTCGTTAAACCGCATGGTAGCTTGCGTCATGGAGAAATAAAACCCAAGATAAAGTCGTGTATTGTTAACCAAAATGTGGCAAATAAAATAACATTTAATTTAGCTACATTGAAACCACTTGATAATTTAGGTGTTATGTATAATTTGAGATGGACTGCTGATTATAGCGCAAGAGATATATCGGCACAACAAGCAAAAGATTGTTTGGATTATGCCAAAGATATAATTGATTTCATTGAGAAAAGTAATTGAAAGGAGAATTTAAATGAGCAAGGTTGAGAAAATAATTAACGAAATTATGAAAAAAATATCTGATAAATATCCCACATTAAATATTTACAAGAAGATTCTTAAACCAGACAACGAATATTTTATTTTGATAGACAATAAGGATATTTTCACTAGTGATGATTTTTCGTTATTATTAACAGATATTGATTTAAATATCTTCTTAAAGAAAGAAGTATTCAATATTCATATTGCATACTTGCTTGAAAATGAAATGCCTTCAGATAATATTGTTCAGATATATCGCTCCCTGTTTTCGTTGGAACAAGAGGTGCCCTATAACTCCAATAGTTATATAGACTTTCCATTCGCATCTTATAGTGTGCAAGAAACTAATTATTTTGAAGGAGGGGAAAAAGAATGGTTGATAACATCTCAGATGGAAATGCCGATAGCGGCATAACATCCGTGTTCAAATTTCTTTCATATAAAGTAGATTCCTTCAATTACGAAATGATAAAAAATTTGAATTTATTGGAGGTTGCAGGCAATATAAAACCTGCACTTTGGAACTTTAAAATTGGTATTCGCCAACCCATTTATTTTAAAGATAGAAATTATTATATTTGTGGACTAAGCGGTAGTATATCCCTTGATAACCAAGAAGGGAATGGGGATAAAAAAGCTCTTATTTCGCTTGAAACTGGTATTAGTGGGATATTTAAAGTTGAAAGTAGTAGTATGAATAGATTGACAAAAGAAGAGGAGAATACGGTTGTTAAGTTTCAAATGCCTGCTATTCTTTTGCCTTATTTAAGGGGAGCAATTACTTCTTTTTTGGCAAATGCTGGTCTTGGTTCAGTAATATTGCCTTTGGTAAATGTTCAAGCTTTGGCAACGAAGGCATTAGAGGGATTGGATATACAAGTTGTAGAGAATTCATCTGGACAGAATCAATCAGCAAAATAAAAGGGACAATTTAATGATGAAGAAAATATTGCTTTTATTTGTGATGATGGTCATAATACCCTCTCTTATTTTTGGTGAAGTTGAACAAAGACTGGAAGAAGATTCTCACGTATTCTATCAGAACGGGAAGAGAATGTTCTCTATTAAAGTAACGCAGGAAAATTTCTTTGAACCCGTGGCAGATAGTAGAATACCGGATGGAATTTTAAAACGGTATGGTGGCGATGGTTCGTTGACAGAGTGTTCGTATAAGAACGGCAAAGCTAACGGGTTATCAAAATCTTATTATAAAGATGGTAAGGTCTGTGGCACATGTTATTATAAGAATGGTCTCGGCAATGGGGTTTCTACCGTCTATAATGAAGATGGTAGTATCCAATGTTCAGCTATCTACAAAAACGGGAAATTGATATCTATGAAAAGTTACAAGTAAAAAGCAATAAGACCTTGCTTAGTTTTAGGCAGTTAGTAGCAGATTGTTAACTTGTTGCAATGTGAGTTCAATAGAAGGGTATATACTGCCCCAGTTCAAGGTTCTAAAATCGTCCCATCCGGGCAGCCATCTTGGACACATCAGACATGAGAGAGCAGGGAAAAATTCCCCGCTCTTTTTTGTTTGTGAGTGAATTTTGAGGGGATTCGGGAAAGGGGGGAAGGCAATTTGTAAAAGTATTTAAATTTACAACGACTTTTTCTTTTGAATAAACAATGCTTTGAATGAACTTTTTCGCCCAAAAACTTTTCTCAATACCTTTTTTCTCACGCAGGCCTTTGACAAACAAGGCG
>JAPLKN010000143.1 GCA_026388075.1 Elusimicrobiota bacterium | reverse complement strand
GTGTATTTTTTCGGCGGCGGAAAAGCTGACGGAAACGAGTCTATGAAAAACCTTTTAGGCGGCAAAGGTGCGAACCTTGCCGAAATGGCAGGGCATAAAGATCTTCGGCTTCCCGTTCCTCCGGGTTTCACCCTTACAACTGAAGTCTGCACTTATTATTACGCGCACAAAAGAACATATCCAAAAACCTTGAACAGCGAGGTTATGAAAGCTATAAAAAGAATTGAAATACTGATGAAAAAAAAGTTCGGCGACGTGAACGATCCTCTTTTGGTTTCCGTTAGGTCCGGTGCCCGTAAATCTATGCCGGGAATGATGGAAACAGTCTTAAATGTCGGGCTGACTGAAAAAACAATCCCCGGTTTGGTAAAACAATCAGGCAATGAACGGTTTGTTTATGATGCGTACCGCAGGCTCATAATGATGTATTCCGATGTTGTTATGGAAAAAGCTGAAGGAATAGAGCCGGAACAAGATGAGCTAGGGATACGCAAACAGCTTGAAAAAATAATGTCTGAAATGAAAAGAAGAAAAGGAGTTAAGCTTGATACCGAGCTTAACGCTGAAGATTTAAAAACTCTCTGCGGCCAATTCAAAGAAAAGGTTAAAGAGGTTCTCAAGAAAAGTTTTCCGGACGATCCATACGAACAGCTGTGGGGAGGGGTAGGCGCGGTATTTGCATCATGGAACGGCAAGCGGGCCATTTCGTACAGAAGAATTGAAAATATTCCTGACCAATGGGGAACTGCGGTCACTGTACAGACAATGGTATTCGGAAACATGGGCGACGATTCGGCTACTGGTGTTGCATTTACCAGAAATCCCGGAAACGGCGAAGGCCAGTTTTACGGGGAGTATCTTGTAAACGCTCAAGGCGAAGACGTGGTTGCAGGTATAAGGACCCCGGCGCCCATTAATGAATACTCTCAGAGCGAACACAACAAAGACCTTTTGACTTTAGAAAAAGGCATGCCGGCAATTTATAAGGAACTTTATAATTTTCAAAAACGGCTTGAAAAACATTATCGCGACATGCAGGATATTGAATTTACCATAGAAAAAGGAAGGCTGTTCATGCTTCAATGCCGCATAGGAAAACGTAACGGCCCGGCCGCGGTAAGAATGGCGATGGACATGCTCAAAGAAAGATTGATTTCAAAAGAGGAAGCAGTTTCAAGAGTTACTCCTGCGCAGTTGGAGGAACTGCTTCATCCGGTTATTGACCCAAAAGCAGAGCTTGAACATAATCCTATTGCAAAAGGCCTTCCGGCAGGCCCCGGAGGAGCTTCGGGAATGATTGTTTTTTCGGCTGAAGCTGCCGTTGAATGGGCTGAACAGGGTAAAAAAGTGATACTTGTAAGGGAGGAAACAAATCCTGAAGATGTTGAGGGAATGCGTGCGGCCCAGGCAATTCTTACTGCCAGAGGCGGTATGACTTCTCATGCTGCGCTTGTGGCAAGAGGCTGGGGAAAATGCTGTATAGTTGGCTGCGGAACTCTTCATATTGATGCAATCACAAAAACTATGAAAGCGGATTCTTTGACTTTGAGAGAAGGAGAATGGATCACGCTTAACGGCACTAAAGGCAATGTTTATATAGGCCAGCTGAAAATGATGGATGCTACCGAAGAAAATGAAATACTGAATAGTTATCTTAAAATATGTGATTCAATAAGAAGATTAAAAATCAGGACTAATGCAGATACTCCTGAAGATTCCAGAAAGGCGCGTGTGTTCGGAGCAGAAGGTATAGGGCTTTTCAGAACGGAGCATATGTTCTATGGCGAAAATTCGGAAAAGCCGCTGTTTCTGCTCAGAAAAATGATTATCTCTAAAAATGTGGACGAGCGTAAAAAAGCTTTATCTGAACTTTATCCGTTCGTTAAATCCGACATAAAAGGCACTCTTGAAGCTATGGACGGTTTTCCTGTAACAATAAGGCTTTTGGATCCCCCGCTGCACGAGTTTGTCCCTCGTGAAGAAGCCCAGCAGAAAGAACTTTGCAATTCGCTCGGGATATCAATTCAGGAGTTCCAGAAAAGAGCCAATATGCTTCATGAAAATAATCCTATGATGGGCCATCGCGGGGTGCGGCTTGGGATTACTTATCCTGAAGTTACCGAGATGCAGATATGGGCGATTTTAGAAGCGTCAGCGGAACTCATTAAGGAAGGGAAAAAAGTTGTTCCTGAAATAATGATACCCGTTGTGTGCGCTAAAAAAGAACTTGAAGACCAGAAAAAAATAGTTGAAAGAATATATAAAGAAGTGCTCGATAAAGTCGGCATCAAAAAAATGGCGTACAGTTACGGTACAATGATTGAAATACCGAGAGCGGCTCTTGTCGCAAACGAACTTGCCGAAACTGCGGAATTTTTCTCTTTCGGAACAAACGACCTGACCCAGATGGGATTCGGTTTTTCACGCGATGATATCGGCGGTTTCTTGCCTGACTATTTAAGCAAGGGAATACTTCCTGATGATCCGTTCCAAACAATAGACCAGGACGGCATCGGCGAACTTATACAGATTGGCATTGAGCGGGGAAGAAAGACCAGGCCGGGAATGAAGATAGGTATTTGCGGCGAACACGGCGGTGAACCCAGGTCAGTTGAATTCTGCCATAAGGTCGGCATGGATTATGTGTCCTGCTCGCCTTTCAGGGTTCCTATTGCCCGGCTTGCGGCTGCTCAGGCGGTTGTTAAAGAAAAAGGTTTGGCGAAAGGCAAGAAAGCTAAGAAACGAAAGAAATAAAATTAAACATAAACTAAAAGCTATCAGTTAAATTATTCTTTAAGTTGAAAGCGTTAGGCTGAAAACTTCATTGGAGAAAAGAATGCGCAAAATTGTTCTTCAGCGGCACGGGGAAAGCGTTTGGAATAAAGAAAACCGCTTTACCGGTTGGACCGACGTGGATTTATCTGAAAAAGGCCTTCAGGAAGCGAAAAAAGCCGGCGTGATTTTAAAAAAAGAAGGTTATGTTTTTGACGTTGCTTTTACATCGGTTTTAAAAAGAGCGATAAAGACTCTTTGGATAACTTTGGATGTAATGGACTTAATGTGGCTGCCCGTTTATAATTCTTGGAGGCTAAACGAAAGGCATTACGGGGCTTTGCAGGGGCTTAATAAATCTGAGACAGCTTCAAAATTTGGCGAAGAACAGGTTAAGATTTGGAGAAGAAGCTACGACATAAAACCGCCTGCTCTTGAATTAACTGATCCAAGGTATCCCGGAAATGATCCGCGGTACAAAGATTTAAGCAAGAAAGAACTTCCTTTAACTGAGTGTTTAAAAGATACGGTTGAAAGATTTCTTCCGTACTGGCACAAAACTATAGCACCGGCAATAAAATCGGGTAAAAAAGTTCTTATATCCGCTCACGGAAACAGTTTAAGAGCTTTAGTAAAATACTTGGATAACGTTTCGGATCAGGATATAGTGTCTTTAAATATACCTACCGGAATACCTCTGGTTTACGAGCTTGAGGATAATCTGAAACCTATCAGGCATTATTATCTGGGCGATCCCGAAGAAGTAAAAAAAGCGATGGAATCCGTTGCTAATCAGGGAAAACCAAATAAATAGGGACACTTCCCATTTATTTCTTTGCTCAAATAACTCTTTGAAATTCTTAAAAAAATTAACAAATAAATGGGAAGTGTGTAGATTCAAGTTTCCAGTGCAACGGTTAACAGTTTATTGAAGACTTCGTGCGGAGTATAAAAATCTAATGTTTTCCGCGGCCGATCATTTAACATATTTTGGGCCTTTTTGATAGCGTGGATAGAAATATTTGAAAA
>JAPLKN010000142.1 GCA_026388075.1 Elusimicrobiota bacterium | reverse complement strand
ATCCAGGGATGAAGCTTTGCGGATAATGAGTTCCGGCAACATAGGGCCGTTTGCAATGTTTGCAGGAGTAATTTATCTTGCCATTAAGCTTTATCTTGCCGTAAAAATTGCGCCGCCGCTCTTTCTGCCGGTTTTTGTGCTTTCAAGGTGGGGAATGAGCTTTTCGGCTGCTATTTCAAAACCCGCCAAAAATCGTGGAATGTGCACACAAATAACTTTTGGCAATACAAAATATATTATTCTATCATCACTTTATCTGCCGTTTCTCTTTTTCTTCGCAAATTCGTTTCTATTAGCAGGTTCTATTGCATTGCTTTCAGTAATCAATTTTGTGATTGTAAAGCTGATAGAGCGCAAAATAGGGGGGCTTACCGGAGATTCTTTCGGATTGATAAATGAAATAGATGAGTTAACGGTAATGCTTGTCATATTTTTAAGCAGGGGAATACAATGATTATCGTAAACACAGGTAACGGCAAGGGTAAAACGACCGCAGCGGTGGGCCAGATTGTCAGGGCGCTGGGCAGGGGATGGAGGGTTTGCGTTATCCAGCTCTTCAAGGGGAAAGATTTTTACGGCGAACAGAATATTCTGAAGAAACTAAACAACCTGAAATTATACTCGTTTGCGCCCAAATATCCCGGTTGTTTCTCTAAAATCACGTCAAAAACCGTTCGAACTGAATGCTTTAAGGCGCTAAGTAAACTTAAGTCGGTTCTCGCCTCAAAAAAAATGTATGACCTGGTTGTCCTGGATGAATTTAATATCGCGATTAGAGACGGTTATATTGAACTTAAAGAACTTCTTAAAATATTGTCTAATAATTTGCACAAAAATGATTTTATTGTAACAGGGCGATATGCCCCAAAAGAATTGATAAAAGCCGCCGATCTTGTTACCGAAATGAAGGAGATAAAGCACCCTTTTAATAAAGGAATTCCCGCAAAAAAAGGAATAGAATTTTGAACATATTATGATGAATACATCAAGCATTACTTTAATTACTTTTTTGTCATTTTTATTGTGCTCTACGGCTGCAGCACGGACATCCGAAAGCCATCCTCAAAGGATAATATCGCTTGCGCCTTCCATAACAAAGAGCCTCTACCTGCTCGGGCTTGAAAAAGAGGTTGTCGCGGTTACGGTCTACTGTCCGATACGGGCTAAAGAGAAGGAAAAAATAGGAACGGTTCTGGAGCCAAACATAGAAAAAATAGTTTCTCTTAACCCCGGCCTTATAATAGCATCGAAGGAAGGAAACCTGCCTCAGCCGATTGAAAAATTAAGAAAACTGGGGCTCAAAGTTTATGTGATGGATCAAGCTGACAGCTTTAACGGTATTTGCAAGGAATTCGTAAAACTTGGCAAGATTACGGGCAGAGAAGAGAAGTCCTTTAAAATAGTATCGGAATCGCGTAAAAGAATTGAAAGTCTTTCGGCTAAGATTAAGGCTGTAAAACATCCTTCGATATTTTGGCAGATAAGCTCTAAACCCATATTCACGGCGAGTTCAAGGAGTTTTATAAACGATTTTATTGAATTTGCGGGCGGCAGGAACGTTTTTGCGGATCTCAAACAGCGCCATCCGCAGGTAAGCCGGGAAGAAATCATAACCAGGAACCCTGACATAATGATCATAACGGCTATGGGGGCTGAATCGGCAGAAGTAGTGAAATCCTGGCAGAAATTCCCAGAATTGAATGCGGTCAGAAACGGGAACATATTCGTGGTAGAAGACGATTTGTTCAGCGAACCTACGCCTGTTGCCATAGCGCAAGGCTCTGAGATGATATTCAATCTTATAGATAGTGCCAAAAGTTTAAAGAAAGGTGTTAGTAAAAAGCATTGAAAATGGAACAAAATAAATTTTCATGGGAAAGGAAGAGAAAATTCGAATATTTAAATCCGAAACTTGAAACAAATTCAAATGCTCCAAATTCAAATGTTCAAAACAACACCTTTGCTATATTTAGTTCAATGTTTTATGGTTTATATGTATAAATGAGTAAGTTTTTGTTTAGAATTTTGGTTATTGGGATTTAGATATTGTTTCGGATTTCGTGCTTCGGATTTCGAATTTGATTTTGGGCTAAGGCACAAGTAATAGAAAATAATCAAATTTTTGAAATTACGGTCTTATACAAAAGGAGCCCAAAATGAAAGTTATAATATCCTGGAGCGGCGGAAAAGACAGTTGTCTTGCATTATACAGGACAAAACAGGCCGGACACGAACCGGTATGCCTGTTGAATTTTGTTTCAGAAAAATACGGCAGGTGCTGTTTCCATGGGGTTCCCGCCGGACTAATCAAGGCACAATCAGATGCACTCGGCATACCGCTTGTCCAGAAAAGCGTTCCCGATACTATGGAAGGCTACGAAACCGCTTTCAAACAGTCCGTATCGGAACTGAAAGACAGGTTCGGCGCCGAAGGAATGGTTTTCGGCGACATATATCTTGACGAACATAAGGACTGGGTTGAAAGGGTGTGCAAAGATATCGGTATCAAGGCGATAGAACCTTTATGGAACCAGGAGACAGAAAAATTAGTCGCAGAGTTTATAGATGCCGGATTTGAAACGATGATAGTGAGCGCAAATGCCAGTCTGCTGCCGAAGGAAATAATCGGCAGGAACATAAACGGGGAAACCCTCAATATAATCCGTTCAAAAAACGTATGCGTCTGCGGGGAAAACGGCGAGTTCCACACGTTCGTTTTCGACGGCCCTAACTTTTCGAAATGCATAGAAATAACGGAATCGGAAACGGTGCTCCGCGAAGGTTTCTGGAAACACTGGTTTTTGGATATAAAAGATTTCAGGCTGGAAGCAAAAGATGCGCAATAAAATATTCATTTTAGCCTTGTTCGTTATTTTACTTTTGATTATCCTGGCTGTATCGCTGATGTTCGGCGGCAGTATGATAAGCCCGCGCGAGGTTCTTGAGGGGTTAATAAACCCCGGAAGCACAAATACTTTTTCGGCGATCATATGGAAAATACGTCTGCCGAGGATATGGCTGGCTGTCCTGGTAGGTGCTGGGCTTGCCGTGAGCGGGTGCGTTTTTCAGGGGATGTTAAGGAACCCTCTTGCCGACCCTTATACCCTTGGAATATCCGGCGGTGCCGCGCTCGGGGCAACATTGAGCATCGTAACGGGAGCAGCAGCCTTGACGGTTTTTTCTATGCCTCTTTTCGCATTTATCGGGGCGGCTGGCTGTTTTGCGGCAGTTTATGCGCTCGCCTCCACAAAGGATTTTTCAAATCACTCGCTCATACTTACGGGTGTCATAATGGGTTTTGTGTGCTCTTCGGCAGTCTTGGCCCTTATAGCGGTAGTAAATCCCGACAAGATACACTCGTCAATTATCTGGCTCACGGGCGATCTGTCTTCACCGGATAGCGGCCTTTTGAAAATGGCAACAGCCATTCTGGTTCTTTGCATGGCGGTACTCGCCGCATTTTCGCGGGAACTCAACGCGCTGACGCTGGGCGAAGAAAAAGCCTACAACCTCGGCGTGGAAGCCGAAAGAACGAAAAAAGTGATCTTTATCATTGCTTCCATTATAACGGGCACCTGCGTTTCAATGTCCGGTATCATCGGTTTCGTAGGGCTCGTGATCCCGCATTTCGTGAGGAAGATAACGGGACCCGACCACCGTTTTTTGATACCTGGTTCGGCTCTATGCGGCGCGGCGTTCCTTCCGCTCTGCGATACCGTTGCAAGAACGATAATAGCCCCCGTTGAGCTTCCCGTAGGCGTAATAACCGGCATAGCAGGTGGGCTTTTCTTCCTGCTTTTCATAATAAACTCAAAAGAAGAGAAGCCATTCTAAATGCACTGTTTTATCCCGCTGGTTAGAAAACTACGTGCCCCGCTGAGCGGGACTCCATTGTAATGAATAGCCGAAGTCGCATGCACGTGGATGAATGCGGGATTCCGTCCCCCGCCATTTTCGCTTTGCCCTGTGAAATGCAAAGCATTTCCAGGACAAGAGTCCCTGAAATCGTATTTGCGATTTCTAGGGGCAAAGCAAAGCGGGCGGGGAAATGATTTTGGTACCACGGGCATGCCCGTGGGGACTCCATAATTGCCGAGTTGTGTGCGGCGCAATTAAACTGCAGAAAGAGGAAATATAAGATAAGTCCCCTCTTAAAATTAAGAGGGGAAAAAGGGGAGTTTGAGAAGCAAGTTAGCAAGCCAAAATCAACTCCCCCGGCCCCTCTTTAACAAAAGAGGGGAGATTAAGGAAGAAGCGAATCTATACCCCGGCCCCTCTTTAAAAACAAGAGGGGAGAATAATTGATAATTCAGAAAAAAATTATCCCCTTTTAAGACTAAGACGGGAATATTGTATCTTGACTAGGTAGAAAAAGAGAGGTTTTATCCTTTGGGAATATTAGAATTACGATCGGTCGCATCGGGTTATTCGGGGAAAGAAGTTGTTTCCGACATAAGCTTCGTTCTTGAAGAAGGTGGGTTCCTGGGCATAATCGGGCCCAACGGAGCAGGTAAAACTACTCTTTTCAGGACGATAACAAAGATAATAGAACCAATGCGCGGTACAGTGCTGTTCTCGGGCAGGGACATAGGCGGTATAAAACGGCATGAGCTTGCCCGTGAAGTATCTGCGATGCTTCCGCTTTACGATCTCCCGTTTTCTTATTCCGTTCTGGATTTTGTGATGATGGGGCGCTTCCCCCATCAGAAACGCTTCGGCCTTCCTTCAAAAAAAGACCTGGAAATAACCCGAAAATCCCTTGAACTTACTGATGCCTGGCATCTTTCCGGCAGGAGACTGCACGAAATTTCGGGAGGGGAGAGGCAGCGCGTGATACTTGCGCAGGCGCTGGCTCAGGAGCCGAGGCTACTCCTTCTTGACGAACCAACGGCTTATCTTGACCTCGGCCATCAGATAGCGATATTAGATGTCATTAAAAAACTCAACAGGGAAAACGGCCTTTCAATTATAACGATTTTGCACGATTTAAACCTGGCAGGAGAATATTGCAGCCGAATTTTAATGCTTAACGGAGGGAAAATATTCATGGAGGGAACGCCGCATGAGGTTCTTAAATACCAGAATATAGAACAGGTTTACAAAACGGTAGTGATCGTCAAGAACAACCCCATTTCATCGAAACCTTATGTAATAGCGGTTTCAAAGGAAGAACTAAACAAAAATATTAATTCTGCCAGGTGAATCCAGCACCTAAAAAAGACCGCTGAAAAAGTCTTTTAACCCCCTCACCTTAATCCTCTCCCTCGAGGGAAGAGGGAAGGGTGAGGGTGAAAAAAAGTAACAAACAGGGAGTTTTTTCAGCAATCTCAATTAAGTGCCTGGGTGAACGGGAAACCCGTGGGAATCGGGTACAGCCCCGCTACTGTAATCCAGCACCTTTCTTGGATAATTTAGAGAAAGGTAGATGACCTTGTTAAAAGTTGACCACTGTCTTGTTGTTCCGGATGGGAAGGTATTAACAAGGTGCTGGGGAGTCAGGAGACCGGCCGGCAGCACAGCGGTTGACGGCGCATAATCTTTCGTGAAAGATGTGTCCGTCGGCCAAATAATCTCGAGGGAGGTAAAAGGTATGAATGATGGATAAAACAGTAATTAGAGATTGGTGATTAGAAATTAGATAGCGACATATGAGTTTAAATACCGGGTTGAATGAGGTTATAAAAGGTAGATGGTAAACGGTAGAAGGTAAAAGGAAAAAGTGACTAACCCCACACCTAACTTCTCTTCGTTCCTAAGACTTGCCCGCACTAGAAGAGGAAGAAGAGAGTTTGAAAAAGAAGGTGTAAGAATTAAAAAGCAACTCCCCCGGCCCCTCTTTATAAACAAGAGGGGAGAATAATTGATAATTCAGAAAAAGAAAATTTCCTCTCTTAAGATTAAGAGGGGATTAAGGGGAGTTTGAGCCGTTAAAGAATATTAAAATCTCATTGCAGTCCAAATTGCAGCCATTTCACCCTCACCTCTTTCCTCTCCCTCTGAGGGGAGAGGAAAGAGGTGAGGGTGAATATAATAAACAAAGGGAGCATAAAATGAAAAATAAAATTATTGCATTACTTTTACCGATTCTATGTTTGACATATGCTTATTCGCAGGAATCATCGAAGGATGTTTTCTTAAGCCTCACGCGCAGGGCGGAATCAATGCGGCAGATGCCGACATCTGTTTCCGTAATAGGCAATGAAAGGATCAAAAACACAAAAGCAAGGGATTTGGGAGAACTTGTGGACAGCGAGCTCGGACTTGTGCGCAGTAAATACGGTTCGCTAGGGGCTTCAAGCACATTGAGTATTCGCGGTTCTACTGCCGAGCAGGTTCTGATTCTTATAGACGGACGGCGCGCAAACAGTATTTCCAGCGGCGACACAAACTTGAGCGCAATCCCGCTTGATTCTGTTGAAAGGGTTGAAATAATACGAGGCTCTGCCTCGGCAATATACGGGACTAACGCTATGGGAGGGATTGTAAATATTATAACGAAAGGTTATGACGAAAATATGCCTAAAATTGATTTCGGAGCTTCGGCGGGAAGTTACGGTGAGCGCAATTTTAAACTGCATTTGAACTTAAAGAAAGACCGTCTTTACGGTGTGGCAATAGCAGGCAACGAGGCAGGAAACGGATGGCGCGAAAATTCAGCATTTGAAAGCCAGAACTTTTTTGCGCGCCTCGGCTATGATCTTGTAAAATACGGCAATCTTGAACTTTCAAGTTCTCTCTACAGCAACGAGCTTGGAGTTCCGGGAAAGCTTTTCACCACAACTTATCTGCCGCTTAGCGTTGATATGTACGACGGCACACTTGAGACCAAGGCTTCCAGTCCTGATGCCATACAGAAAACCGTCAAAAAATCCATTAAACTTGAACACAAAAAAACTATACCTTACGGATCTCTTTCTACCGTGATTCATAGCAGTGACGAGAGCATGAAGTACAAAAATCCTTCCTCGTTTCTAGATGGTCAGTATGATTCTGGGGTTTTCGGCCTTGAGTCTAAATACATGATGGACTCAGGTTTCACGGTCGGCGGCGAATGGTGGGAAGAGAGATATAAAAAGACTAATCTCCTTGCGGATTCAGTGGACGTGAACCGCTCAAGGGTCAACAGTTCCGGTTACGCCCAGTATAAACTTGGGCTTAATAAATTTGTAATCCTCCCAAGCATTCGTTTTGATGACAACTCAGCTTTTGGAAGCGTATTTACTCCGCAACTCGGAGTCGTCTACCTTGTTTCGGAAGCAGGCAAGATTTCATTAAATGCAGGCAAATCATGGAGGGCGCCGACATTCGATACTTTATATTGGCCTGTTGAAACTTCTGTATATTCAGGCGTTACGTGTGTTACAAAAGGCAACGCTTCACTAAAACCCGAACAGGGAATGGGTTATGATGCCGGATTTGAGATTGAATCGGCAAAGTTCGGCACAGGCGTAACATTCTTTAATTCCGAAACGAAGGATCTTATTATCTGGCTTCCCGACTACAACTCAGCGACAAATACCGAGACATGGACTCCCATGAATGTTTCAAACACCATGTCCACCGGAGCGGAAATGAACTTGTCACATAAAATATCGAGTTCTCTTGTTCAAGAAATTGCCTATACTTATGATTGGTCGGAAGATGCAGATAAGAAAGCTGTGCTTTTTTACCGTCCGCGAAACATTGTGAAATACAGCATAAAATACATTACCGTATTTGGCTTAAAGGCTGACGCAGACTTAAAATATACCGGCTCACAAAAAACCGATAATCAGACCATAGATGAACTCAAAGAATATTATTTGCTGGATTTGAAAATATCGCAGAAATTCAAGGATACGGAAATCTGGATTAAAGCAGAAAATCTTACCGATACAAAGTACCAGACACGGCTTGGTTTCCCTCTTGCAGGCGCCGCTTTCTACGCGGGTTTTGAGATGAAGTTTTGGGGGTAGAATAGCCATTCAACCTCGTAGGTTGAATAGGCCAGGAGGGGAATCATGTTTAAGAAAATTTCTTTGGACAAGTTTTATCGCCTTATTAACCACGGCCCCTGCGTACTGATAACATCAGGGACAAAAGAGAAAACGAATATCGCACCGATTGCGTGGAATATGCCTTTAAATGACGAACCACCGTTAGTTGCTATAGCAATTGCTGAAACTCATTATACGGCTGACCTAATAATCAAAAGCGGTGAATTAGTTATAAATATAGCCGATAGAAATTTGCTTCCATTTATTAAATATTGCGGTGAAGTCAGCGGAAGAAAAATTGACAAGATCAAAAAAATGAATATTAAATTATTGAAAGGCGTGAAAATAAATACGCCGCATTTGGAAAAAGCTGCGGGATTTCTGGAATGTAGAATTATAGACAAGAAAAATTATGATGGGGTTATTTTGTTTATCGGAAAAGTGATATATGCTGCGGTAAGAAGTGATATTTTTGATGATTACTGGCTATCCGATAAAGCCAAAATTGTTCATCACTTAGGAGGAAGCTATTTTGCGTGTCTTGGGAAAAGATTTAAAGCCTGAAATTAGGGACACGGTAAGCTCAAGTTACCAATGCAACACTTGATTCCTGTATATTATACAGGACGAAAGGAGTTGCATATGACCCAGTATCACAGATTAACTGTTAATGAACGCGAAGAGATTAGCCTTGGGATAGCCCAAGGG
>JAPLKN010000141.1 GCA_026388075.1 Elusimicrobiota bacterium | reverse complement strand
TAGAAGCGCATTTACAACAAAGGAATACTGAAATATCATCATAACGAAGTCCCTCCATTAGTTCTATGGCATATCACTGCTTGAGTATCCGTCCAATAATATCGTCAAAATGGCCGAAATAATCTTCAGCTTTAACCCCATCGCAGGAAGGGGCAACCTTTATTACTTTTATTCCGGTCTGGCGCGCAAGAAACCTGGGCGCTTCATCCGGAAAATATTGTTCTTGTAGTAGCAGAGCAATATGGTTATTTTTGATATTGTCAACAAGTTCAGAAAGATGTTTGCCTGTTGGAGGTATACCTGGAAGTGGCTCAACATTTCCAACGATTTTTAAGTTAAAAGCGTCCGCAAAATAAACCCAGGAAGAATGATACGTTATGATCCCCCTGGATATAAGCTCAGCTAAAGCTTTTTTCCATCCGGTCAATTTTTTTTCGGTATCTGTTTTGAACTTTTCATAGTTTTTTTCATAGAAAGCACTATTTTCGGGATCTTCCTTTTTTAGAGCTTCTAAAATATTTTTTGCGATAACTATCCCGTTTGAAGGGTTCAGCCAGTAATGCGGGTTGCCTTCAGGATGTACATCCCCCATTGAAGAATCAACTTTGGACGGTTTCTGCAATACGGATATCCCGTTAGAACAATCCACTGTTTCAAGGTGATTATTGCGTGACCCGTCAATTATCTGATCCGACCACTGGTCCAGAGAAAGCCCTACTTTAAGATAAATATCCGCCCGTGAAACTTTTATCATATACGAAGGCAGTACTTCAACGAAATGCGGGTTTGAATTACTTTTTGCGATTGAGAAGACTTCGACTTTATCCCCGCCGATATATGAAGCTATTGAACCGAGGTCCGGCAAAGCGGACGCGATTTTTACCTGTGCGGAATAAACCGATGAAATCCCTGCAACAAATAATGTTAAAAATAGAACTAATGTCTTTTTCATTTTGAACTCCTTATTATGAAGTTTCTATCCGCTAAAATTGGTGCGCCTTATGCGGCCCCATGCTGAAAAGTATCTGGAACATATAGGTATTTACCGGTTCCTCACCATCAGGAAAAAACTTCTCATACGAAAGACGGAAAAGGGTCGTTTCTTCAAGTAAGGTATAGCCGGTAAAAAGCTTGACCGATCTATCAGTCATTTCCTTGTTGGATGTTCTTTGATACTGGTTATATATAACCCCGGCATTATACCTTTGGTTAAACGCGTAATCGGTAAAAACATAGAAACCGTTCCTTCCTATTGTATTGTAATTTCCGGTAGTTGTATCAATAACCACATCACTGTTATTATAAAAATATTCGCCTTGGACAGTAAGCGTATTTTGGGTAAGAGATTTGAATTTTACTTTAAAATCTCCCCCATAAACGGAGGTTTTAGCATTCCAAAGAGTGTCATTTGTCCCCTGAGTTGCCGAGGCTCCGAATTCCGCAGGAGCATAATCGTTTATCAGAAAAGAATTTGACAATCGTCCTATCCAGGCGGAATCAGCTTTAGTATCATCCGGATGGAAAGACTTGCCGTTCAGAGTTCCCACCGTTGCATTTAAAGCCCAGCTTCCGTAAACCGGCGTAAGATAGGAAAGATCTATGCCGGTATCGTTGAAACTTTCGTCACCGGGCAGCATCTCTTTCATTACCTCGGGCGCTTCCATAAACGGATAAGCGTGAGGATGAACGGGGTTCAGTTTGCCAAAGCCGATCCTGTATTTGCCGGCTTTCACCGCCAGCCCATCAGGGAGGCCTTTAAATATGGATATAAACGCCTCTTCCGTTTCAAGGCCATGTACGGGGCATATCGCAAAAACAAATGTCCCCCTTGCATAGGGATTAAGATATGATTCAAACATTATTTCTGTCTCGCCGATATTAGTAACGGCTTTGCCGGAATTTTCCGAACTTTTGTCATCTGTTGAAATCGTATTGACCTGCCCAATTACCGAAATGTCCGGGTTGATTACGCCTGCATATATATATCTATCAATAAATAACGCCGCAATAACAAATATAAGAATCAATAAATACTTTTGCATCCTACCTCCAATACAATAAAAATGAAATATTCTTTAGGAAAATTTAAGATTTAACTACGGGTTTGTTCAGCTTAAAGGAGGACTGCGGTTAGAAATGTTTTGAAAAGCAACTTCCGGTACCGGTGAAATAACTTCGGTTATAGTGCAAAGAAGTGAAAGATTGGCAAATGATAGTACAGAATTATCAATAGATACCGCTTGCAGGCCAAGCGATGCGATGCATAACTCGCACTTATCATGCCGAACATTATCCGCATGAAAATGGATAGACGCCATCGATGAAAGCGAAAGAAAAGATACCGCGATGATTATGCTTACCAGGCGTTTCATGCTTTTAGTTTAATAAAATTTGCTTATGAAATCAACTCTTAACTGCCTTTATCTCGGCAAAACAGAAAGCAGGTGTTCGGCGGAAAGTTCCACACAGCGCACACAGGAAAGCTTTTTGGATCTCCTTATTTCACCGCATTTTACCGAGCCGGCAATTGAAGCAAATTCGCTTAACACTTGGCCGGACTTGCCCGGTAAGTACTGATCCATAATAACCTTTGCGGCAAAAATACTGCCGCATATGCCGGCAGGTGCTCTTCCCCCGCCGCAGGATTTTAGCTGTTCCAGATGTTTCGAATCCAGAGGATATTTTTCGTGAAAAGCTTCTGCCACAGCCATAGCACAGTTCAGCCTTTTGTACCCGTTCAATCCCAAAAAATGGTTTTTAGCTTTTTCTTTCATTATTTTTGCCAACGAACCAACCCCGGATGTTGGTTTGGGCCAAATTTTCACACTTTTTCAGCAAAAAACCGAGCAAGATAAAAAATCCATACATTAGTAATACTCCGGCAATCCCTGCAAATACTGTTGAAAGCTTTGACGTTCCCAGGAATGGAATAGTATATCCTGTCATAATAGATGAATGTTCTATCCCTTTACTTGCGAAACCGAGTATTTGAGATACTTTGTCCAAACCATCCGGGTTTTGCGAAGCAAAAATTGCTGCAAGGATTACGAGAACAAAAGGAAATATCAATTTCTTATTTATGGATATTCTCCCTATTAAACAATTTAAGCAATAGCACAGTAAGCACTGCCTCTGCAATACCAATTATAAAATGCACTTTCATCATAGCTATCGTTACACTGCTTAATGCGATTGTTCCGGACAAACCAACTTCTAATGAACAGGCAAAAGCTGCCAATACAACCGAGAACCAGGCAGCTATTGCGATGCTTGCTAATTCAGAGACATATTTTTTTAATAATGCATAAATATAATAGCTTACAAAAGTGCCAAATACTGCCATATTTGTAATGTTTGCGCCGAGTGCCATGAAACCGCCATCAGCAAAAAATAATGACTGCACGATCAAGACTACTGCTATGACAACTGTCCCTGCAAAAGGCCCGAGCAATACTCCCGCAAAGACTCCGCCTATAAGGTGGCCTGATGTACCGGAATTTATCGGAAAATTAAACATTTGAGCAGAAAATATCCATGCAGCGACAATGCCCATCTGATATAGCTTTTTTTCTCCTATCTTGGTTAAGATACGTTTGCCGGCCATTCCTATATTTCCTATCCCGTTGCCAACAGTAGCAAGCACCCTTTGAGGAACTACAGCCGTTACAGCCTTTAAGACCTTCCCTAAACAATAACCTAAAACCCCTACAGCTGCTCCAAGCAAACCCCCTGAAATTTTTGGATCCAAAAACCCATCTGGAATGTGCATACTTTCCTCCTATTTGTGAATTTTAAAACTCTGAGTGAAATCCAGCCGTCACCTTATTGGTATTTGAGTCAAATAACCTTGAAAACCCGGTTGCGACAAAAATACTTTCTGAAATTCTATATCTCAATCCAACCAGACCGTTTCCTGTTCCGCCTTCCTGGCCATGAACTTCTCCTGCTACCTCAAATTTCTTTATGGGAATTTCAAAGGAAGCTCCGTATGTTCCTGTCCCCTTTACAGTCTCGTCTCCGGTTGAAAGATAGCCGGCGTTCAAATTAAATATCACGGATGGAAACTCTTTGGTATAAATTGCATTTAAAAAGTAGTCTTTCCCGCCTAATTCGTTTGAAAAAGAGGCCGCAAGAATATCCCGCACCAACGAAAATTTTAA
Organism: Elusimicrobiota bacterium; assembly: GCA_026388075.1. Classification (NCBI taxonomy): domain Bacteria; kingdom Pseudomonadati; phylum Elusimicrobiota; species Elusimicrobiota bacterium. The sequence continues at coordinate 3,132 of JAPLKN010000141.1, read as the reverse complement.
TATGATTGATGCTTCACCCAACCGCTCTTCCTTTACAGGGCTTACCTGAAGAGGCACCGATAATCCGATATCCATTTTCTCTGTTATGCCATGCTTAAATGATATTCCGCATGATTGATTTAATAATTTGTTTTCATCGCGGCAATTATCATACCCTGCTTCTAGCTCATACGAATTTAGTTTTACCGTCCCCGCATCATCAGTCGCAAGAGGATAGGCTGCAAATAGCCCCAGTATTGAACTCGCCGTTACAATAAATGCACCTGCAAGTACTGCTAATCTCCTGGGACACATCATTATTTGTTTGTCCATTTATTATGAGATGAATACCAATATAATATTCGTGCTACGGCAAGGCAAAAAATATATTACTTTGAAGATGTTATCTGCAAATTTCCGTGCTTCACGCCTTTAACCGCCCTAATGAGATTAGAAAGCTCCTGCACTTTGTTGTTTTCTCCTTTTACGATTATAAGTTCGAAACAACTATGATGATCAAGATGTATGTGCTGGGAGGACAGAATTACGTCTTGATGATCATGCTGAATATCCGTAAGTTTATTCAGAAGTTCTCTTTTGTGATGGTCGTAAATTATACTGATACATCCGACAACGGTACTTGCATCCGAAGTTATCTCATTTTGCGAGATCTCGGCTCTCATCATATCTTCAAGAGCTTTAGACCTTGTTGGATAATTCTTCTGACGAATCACTTCGTCATATTTATCTAACAGTTCTTTTGGTAATGATACCCCGAAACGAACTAATCCTACCATAATTAACCTTCCCTGCATACATTTTTAATAAACGTAATATACTAATATTTCACACTCTTGTCAATAAGTTTCTGAAAAACTATTTTTTGCGCGCAGGAATAAAAAAATAAATCGTTTTGAGCGGGCGAGGGAGCCCACCTGAGCGGGAGCGAAGGGAAAGCCGAATCAAAGCAGTGCGAGGGCGCATTCGTGCCCGAAGCCTGCGAATCAACCGATCACTTCAAATATCCTTACGCTTGCAACCGTGAATCATGTTTGGTAGAATGATATCCACAGTTCGAAAAGAAACGGACTGCGGAGCCAATCTTAGAGTTTCAAACTCAGCATTTAAGAAAGAGGAGGGTTTAATACTTTCCTCTTTTTTATTTTCGCACGATTGAATTTGACTTGATTGACTAGGACTTTCGGGTGAGAAAGACTTTAAATTTATCCCAGACTGGGGATTTCGCATTATTGACGGAGCCTGCGGCTCAAACATGCGGAGCTCAACAATAATATTTTGTTTTGAATAAGAAATACCCTGAATGAATTTTTTTGCCCAAAGACTTTTCTCAAGTCCTTTTCGTCGTAGTGAGCCTGTCGAACTACTCCGCAGGCCTTTCACAAACAAGGTCAGGGTTTGTAATGCGGTTGAAACTTCATTTATTCCCCGCCCACCCAAGCAGTTCCAAACAGGCGCGTTCACGCCGTTCACACTGCCCGTTTGACCCGCTCCCCTATTTGGATTTTTTTATAAGCTCATCGAGAGTTACTTCAAGAGCACCTGCGATCTTTTGGAGGGTTTTGATAGTGGGATTATCGTTTGCGCCCGATTCAATTTTGACGAGGGTTGTGTGGGTGACATCGGCGACTTTCGCCAATTTGTCCTGAGATAAACCTTTCTTTTGCCTGATCCTTTTTATATTTTCGCTTAACATTTTAGCCCTTGACCTCTATGACAATATATTGCTATAATTCTATTGCCAGAATATATTGCACTAATTTTGTTGTTATTTTACCACTAAGGGGGCTAAAATGCAAATTAAACTAAAATGCGCAATCTACACCAGAGTGAGCACGGACAATCAGGCAGAAGTTGAGTTTAATTCCTGCGAGGCGCAGGAAGCGAAAATTAGATCGTTCGTCAACAGTCAGGAAGACATGGAAATTTACAAATCCTATGTTGACGCTGGTTTCACCGGCGCGAACATGAACCGCCCGGGCCTGACCGATATGCTGAACGACATCAGGGAAAATAAAATTAACCTCGTTATTGCCTATAAGATTGACCGATTGACCAGATCGCCAAGAGATTTTTACCAGTTAATTGAACTCTTTGAAAAATACGGAGTTAATTTTATTTCCGTAACCGAAAGGTTTGATACTTCCACCCCTTCGGGCAGGCTATTGCGGAACATCATGCTGACCTTTGCTCAGTTTGAAAGAGAGCTCACAAGCGAACGGACAAAGGACAAGCTTTATGAGCGAGCGCAAAAAGGCCTATGGAACGGCGGGCTTGTGCCGTTCGGCTACAAAAAGGAAAATAAGAAACTGATAATAAATGAAGCCGAAGCAAGGATCGTAAAAAGCATTTATGAAAGTTATCTTGAATGCCGTTCGATTTCGAAAATCTATGACGACCTGAAAAATAAAGGGATCACTTACAGGACAGGAATACCCTTTTCAAAAAGCTCCATTCAAAATATGCTGAGATACGTGGTCTATACCGGAAAGGTAAAACACGGCGACAAAGTTTTTAAGGGCATACAGGAACCGATCATTTCGGAAGAAATGTTTAACGCCGTTCAGGAAATTCACAAAAAGAAAAAGTTGAAAGCGAAACTATATAAAGATTACCCTTTGGCAGGGCTTTTAAAGTGCCGTGAGTGCGATTCATTTATGACGCCCTGCCACACGAACAAATACAAAGACGGAAAAAGAACTCGCTATTATTACTATCGCTGTACTAAAACTTTTAAGAGAGATTGGGAAAGCTGCGGAACTAGGCAGGTGAGCGCGGACAGGCTTGAAGATTATGTCTTTCAAAACCTTGAAAGAATATCCCAAGACAAGCAGTACATTGATAGTTTGATATTTAAACTTAATAGTCCACAAGCGGGCAACCGCATTGGGTTCCCTTCGACAAGCTCAGGGCAAGCTCACGATGGTTTGAATGCTACGAATAAAAGTGAGCTATCGAGCGGCTGCGCAGGACTCGAACTGCCTGGGGAGCCCCCGAAAGTTTCCCCAGAAATTTTCGGACAAACCCTGACCTTGTTTGTGAAAGGCCTGCGGAGTAGTTCGACAGGCTCACTACGACGAAAAGGACTTGAGAAAAGTCTTTGGGCAAAAAAATTCATTCAGGGTATTTCTTATT
>JAPLKN010000140.1 GCA_026388075.1 Elusimicrobiota bacterium | reverse complement strand
GTATGTATACCGCGCGGTAAAAGCGTACCGAATGTTAATAGACGCATCAGAAAGCGATTTTGAAAATGTTTTAAAAGAAGCAAAGGCAATTCTTCAATCCGACACGGCACGGGAAAAAACGGCGTGTCTTTTTTCCGGACGCGATAAGGATATATTTCAACCCCAAAAAGCGCAGTGCCTGGGAAATCTTATCGGAACAATAGAGGCTATCACCGATACCGGCATAACAGTAAAAATGCTAAATGCAAAAGATGAAATACTTGAAGGCGACCGGCTTCGAATTTCAAATCCGGCAAAAGATACGACCATCGCTTTTAAAATAAGGGAATTTTCTAAAGAGGGTTCGACATTTTTAATTCCGTTCGGCAAGTCCGAAGGTTTCAGCTGCGGCAATCCGGTTTTTAAGACGGTTGATAAGGCGTTTGACCAAAAAAACATTGAACAAGACATTGATGCTATATATGAAAACTATTCTAAAAATAATCGACACGGCAGAAAGCAGGAACTGAGCGTATCGCAATCTTATACCGCGCTCATATCCAATGTATGGAAAGAATTTAAGAAAACTTCTGCAAGCGGAGATGGCGGAGACACGCTGTGGGTAAAGTTTGATAATATCCAATGGCTGGATGTTCTTACTCAACCAAGCAACGGAACGCGACATATATTTTCTTTGAAGAAGGACAATCTGCACCAAAGCGAAGCTATCGCGGATAAAAAATATTCTTCGCATATGGCGGTGGAACTCCCTCCTTTTATCGGTCAGCGCGACACCAATCTCTTTAAGGAATATGTTGATGCCATGGTATCGCGTGGCATTCGCAAATGGGTTTTAAACAACGTGTCTCAATTCGGTTTTTTTAAGGACTTAGATTGCGAACTCTCATCAGGGCATTTTCTTTATGTTTGGAACGCCTATGCGGCGGCGTTTCTTGCGGGTATCGGCGTTAAATATTATACTACTTCATGGGAAGACGATTTCTTAAATATCAGGAAAATGTGCGGGCCGGGATTGGGGAAATTTTTGGTTGTTTATCTATACGGGTTTGCCCCGCTGGTACGCTCACGCATAATAACAAAGGAGATGCTCAGCGAAGAAATTATTCGCGACGGTTCGCCTGATCCCGAAAAACGCGAACATATTGCCAACGTTTCTTTCCAGCCGGTATTTGAGTCTGAACTGGCTCTGCTTATACCGGAAAAGCCGGTCAATATATTTACGGCCCGCAGAAAGTTTAAGGAATGCGGGATAAGCATGTTCGGCATAGATCTAAGCTTTATCAAGCCTGAAGCAAAGCTATGGAAAACACTTCTTGAAGGCTACACAAAACAGGAAAACATTGTTAATTCAGTTAAATTTAACTTTAAAAGAGGAGTCAAGTAAGTAAGCTTGACGAGCGCGTCTAAACTTGTTAAATTAACACCGTCCCCTGATTTAGGGAATAATTGTGAAAAATAAAAATCCGATATTTAGCTTTATGTGTATTCGGTCTCACCTAGCGGTGCTGATGGCTGCTTTTTTGATTCTTTCAGCCGTTATTTGTGAAGCTCAGCTTCCGGAAAGAGAGATGTCTCTCGCATTGGCGAATGTCGAAAATCCGAGGCAAAGCGGGCCCTTGCATATTTTCAAAGATAAGAAAAAAACCACTCATGATAAACTTGTTCTCTACAGCGTGCACGGAAGTTTATTCAATGACGATCCCGCCTATAACAAAAAATACCCTTTGTGGATCCCGGCCGCTGAGACTTTTGGCGTTCTCGGAACCGTTTGGGTCTTTGACAGGTATGTATCAAAAGAAGATTATGCGTTTACCACTATGGAAACCTGGAAACATAATTTGGCAGCGGGCTGGGAATGGGATAACGATAACTTATACTTGAATTTTTTCATGCACCCGTATTCAGGGGCGGTGTTCTTTAACACGGCGCGTTCAAACGGGTACAGTTTCTACGAATCAATTCCTTTCGCATTCGGCGGGGGCTTGCTGTGGGAATATTTCGGCGAAAATACCCTGCCGGCCTATAACGATATTATCAACACAAGCATAACCGGCCCGCTTATCGGCGAAATGCAGTACAGGCTCAGCTCAAATATTCTTAACGATAAGACCACCGGCTCGGAGAGGTTTTTCCGCGAGCTGGGAGCCGCGCTGGTTGACCCGGTGAGAGGTTTTAACCGATTGATACAAGGAACTGCATATGGAAAAACCTCTCAAGAGATCTATCAGAAAGAACCTGTCAACATTGTGGTATCCCTTGGATCCCGCTGGGCAAACGAAGGCTCAAAATTCGGTACCGGGCCGGGAAACCAGACGGTGGATGTGAATTTGGATTACGGGTACCCGTTTGAATACAGGGACAGAAAACCCTTTGATTATTTCAGGTTCTGGGGAGACTTATATTTCGGGGGGGCCGGCGATAAAGTGATCAACAATGTTATGGGCTACGGAATTTGGTACGGTGAAAACTTCCAGTATAAAAATATGGAAGTGCTGGCGGGGATATTTCAGCATTATAACTACTGGGATACTTCAACATTTGAACTCGCCACCATTGCATTTGAGGGCGGCATTTTAACAAAACTTCCGCTCGGCAAAGGCAGAAGTCTTTTAACAAACTTCCATCTCGGCATAATTCCGCTTGCGGGAAATAACACTATTGACGGGCCGACCGGTTCCGAGCTTCGGGATTATAACTATGCTAACGGCATGCAAACGGAACTTGAAAGCACACTTAAGCTAGGGCGCTTGAGCCTGGTATTCGTGGGATATTATTACTGGATTCACACCTTTGTCGGCGATAAAGAGGATAATTATATCGGAATATTAAAGCCCAGAATTTCGGTTGACATTAACGAATTCTTAAGCGTCGGTTTTGAGCAGCTGTTCTATTTGAGCGACAGATATCCGGCTGATTTTCACGAGGTCCACCTTAAGCGAACCGAGCAGAAACTTTATATTTCATACTTCTTCAAGGATCCTTGGTACGACAGATAGGGTCTGCTGAAAAATTCATCAGACCCTTGATTACACTGATTATAAGACTGATTACACAGATTACACCTAACTTGGTAAATAAAATGCTAAAAAAATCGTTTTTGACATTATTTTTTTTATTGATATGCGGATCTTTGCTCCTCGCGCAGGAAAAATATGATTTTTCTCAGGTTTTGGATGAAACAAACGAATTCATCAAGCAGCCGGCAAAATGGCGAGGTAACGATTATATTAAACTTGGTGTAATAACCGCTGGGACAATATTGGTAATGCAGGCCGATAAGCAGATCCGCGATGAAGTTCTCAAAGACAGGAGATATGATAACAGCTTTGTGATTGAAGGCGGAAGAATGTGGGGCGAATGGTATTCTGCTCCATTGCTTGCCGGAGCGTTTGCCTTGCATGGCTGGATAAACAAAAATAACTCATCTAAAAAAATCGGATTTGAACTTATTCAGGCGGCTATATATTCGTCTGCCATTACGCAGGTGGTGAAAATCAGTATCGGCAGAGCAAGGCCGTATATGAACGAAGGCGCTTTTTCTTATAAGCCGTTCAATTTAAACAGTGATTACTCCTCTCTGCCGTCGGGGCATACAGCCAACGCATTTGCGGTTTCAACGGTTCTTTCCAAAAATATTGATAATAGTTTCTGGAAAGCCGCGGTCTATTTACCCGCTGCATGTACCGCGGTCTCCCGCGTATATGAGGATCAGCATTGGGCATCCGATTGTTTCCTAGGCGCGGCTATAGGTTACCTCTGCGGGTCTTGGGTAGTGGATCATCATGATCAAAAAGAGTCAAGCGTGAAGATATCTTCGATCTATCCGCTGGTTGTCAGTATTGAATTTTAGCTGAAACATAATCTAAAGCAAAACTTCGGAGAACAAAAAAGGGTATGATTAAAATTGGATTAATTATAGCCGGGGTGGTTGTAATTGCGGCGGCGGGATTGTTGCTGCGCAGGCATAGGCATGGGCCGTGTCCGTGGTGGCTTATAGTTTTGCTTGAAAATCCTTTGGTCCAGCGTGTTATGGGAAGCAAGATGATAATAGAGCGGATGGGCCTTATGCCGGGGATGAAAGTTCTGGATGTGGGTTGCGGGCCTGGAAGGATATCAATTCCGATGGCAAAATATATTGGGCCCCAAGGCGAAGTGGTGTCCTTTGATATTCAGGAAAAGATGCTGGAGATCCTTAAAAAAAGAATTAAAGAAAACGCTATCACAAATATACGCGTAGTTCAGGGCGGTGCCGGCGCTAGCCCCCCTGTCCTGATTTCGGAGAAATCAAGGGGGGGAGAAGGTTTTAAAAATTATTTTGATCGCGCAATACTTGTCACCGTTCTTGGCGAGATCCCGGACAGGAAAAAAGCATTGGAAGAAATATATCTTGCGCTTAAGCCCGGCGGGGTTTTGTCTGTAACCGAAGCTTTGACGGATCCGGATTATTTAAGTAAAAAAACTATCATAAAATTAGCCGAAGAAGCCGGATTTAAATTTAAAGAAGTTTTTGGTAATTATTTGTCATTCACTATTAATTTGGTTAAGGAATGATATGATTAACATTCGGTATGAAAATTATCCTGTCTGGATAGTAATAATCTCCAATTTAGTTTCACTGGCTATTTATGTGATTGGAGCTTTTATAATTTTAAAGATCGGAATAATCTGGTTAGTGTTGTATTTACTCTACATCTTGTTATTGGAAATAAGACTTTTAAGAAAAAGCTGTATTTATTGTTGTTATTACGGAAAAGTGTGCGCTTTCGGCAAAGGGAAAATAAGTCGTTTATTTTTTAAGCAGGGCGATTCTAAATTATTCAGTCAAATTCAAATAACATGGAAAGATATTATTCCTGATTTTTTGGTTTCAATAATTCCTTTAATAATCGGAATAATACTCTTAATAATAAGTTTTGATCTGCCGCTTTTATTTTTAATGATCTTATTGGTGATTCTGACATCATTTGGCAATGGCATAGTACGAGGCCGGCTTGCCTGCAAGTATTGTAAGCAGCTGGATTTGGGCTGCCCCGCTGCACAATTATTTAGTAAAAATAAAAAGAGTTGATAATTTTTTGAAAAATGAGGAATAAAGAATTTTTTGAGGGGTGGCTAAACTTGTTATGTTAACACCGTCCCCTAATTTAACGGCTAGCGAAGGCGGGGGAATCCCAAAAAAGATGTAATCTAATCGGAGAATTTTTTGAATTTAATCTTAACCGGCCTGCGCATACCTGTAGAAAAAGATCAACCGTCACACTACCTGCAAATCGCGGCAAAAAATCTGCAAACAAATCCGGGCACTCTGAAACTAGTAAAAATACTGGCTAAATCACTTGATATTAAAGATCAGGAACAGTTTTATTACGATATTTCAATTGTCGTTAAAACTGCTGATACTTACATTAACTCTTCAAGCTTCCCTGTTTACTCAGAAAAACCCGTACTTGTCCGAAAAAAGATAAAATCTAAAGAAAATCCGGTAGTAATCGGCTTCGGCCCTGCCGGTATGTTTGCCGCGCTGGAACTGATAGAATACGGCCTTAAGCCGTTGATTTTTGAAAGAGGCAAAAAGATTGAAGACCGCCACGCTGATGTTCAGAAGTTTATTACAAACAGGGTCCTTGATCCCGAATCCAATATTCAGTTCGGCGAAGGCGGCGCAGGGTCATATTCCGACGGCAAACTGTTTTCTAGAATAAGAAACTCGCCTTATATAGACAAGGTTTTGGATACTTACATTAAATTCGGAGCTCCGGAAGAAATTCGCTACAGCGCAAAACCTCATATAGGGACGGATATACTCTGCAAAATAGTGGCAAATGTAAGGAACTATATTATTCAAAACGGCGGAGAAATTCACTTTAGCGCAAAACTTACCGACATTATTATTTCCGGCGGAAGTATTCAAGGCATTGTAATTAACGGGGGAAAAGAATATAAGTCAAATTATGTTTTTATTGCGCCGGGCCACTCTGCCCGAGACACTTTTGAAATGCTCCATAAAAAAGGCGTGTGTATTGAACAAAAACCCATTTCAGTCGGGGTAAGAATTGAACACCCAGCCGAAACAATTAACCTTTTAAGGTATGGCAAAAAATATTCCGATTTCAGGCCGATAGGTGCTGCCGCATATTCTTTCACGTACAACAGAATTACCGGCAGAAACGTGCAGACTTTCTGCATGTGTCCCGGAGGCGAGGTGGTAAACGCTTCATCCGAGCAGGGATTGCTGGTTGTAAACGGTATGAGCTGTTCGGCCAGGTCATCAGAATTTTCAAATGCCGCAATAGTTGTAACCTGTAATATTGATGACTACAAATCAAAACATCCTCTTGCAGGGTTGAGGTTCCAGGAGAATATTGAAAAAAAAGCATTTATAGCCGGAGGAAAAACATGGAAAGTTCCGGCACAAAACCTGACGGACTTTTTATCCGGCAAAAGCTCAAAACGCCTGATTAAAAACTCCGTTAAGACCGGAACAGAGCCTGCAGATATCAAGGAATTCCTGCCCGGTTTTCTTACCGAATCGCTTTTACTCGCATTCAATAGTTGGAAAGAGGAATATCCTCTGTTTGTTTCAGATAACGCAATACTTATCGGCGCAGAAACAAGAACTTCATGCCCGTTAAAACTTAAACGAAACGAAAATTATGAATCGGTGAGCATAAAAAAGTTGTTTCCTATCGGCGAGGGTTCAGGATACACCGGCGGCATAACCAGTTCAGCCGCAGATGCCATAAAAGCCGTAGAATCAATAATAATAGGGACAGACACCTAATTAAATTGTCTTTGAATAGGAGATAGATATAATTCCTATTTTCAACCTTAATCTGCAGTTTTGTTCAAAATGGCGGGTTTGTCCTTCAAAAGCCTGCTTGCCCCTGCGTATTGTTTTTAGTATAAAAACAGCAGGGGTCATTCCCGCGGATTGTAAACGCCTGTCCGGAGACTTGTTCTCCGACTTGTCCGCCGTAGCTGTTGAAGCAATACAATGAATAATCGCGTTTATTACTGAAACGTTTAGCGGAGGCGGAAGCTGTACCGAAAAAAAGTGAATAGCCATATCCATTGCTGGAACGTTTAGCAAAGGCGGGGGAATCCAGAAAAGTCGTCTTTGCGAAGCCGCTTTAGCGGATGAAGCAATCGCTGTAGTTACTCAATCTTAACCTGCCTGCCCCTGCGCCTTGTTTTGAGAATCAAAACAGCAGGGGTCTCACGCTTAACCTTGTAGTTCTGCTATCAAATAGGTAGAATACAGTCGGAAGACACTTGCGAGGTGGGTGAGCACGGATGCATCCTAGATACAACACCTCCAAGGCGGGAGGCTACTGTTACCACCGAGTAGGTGGTAATGGTTGGGTACGGTCAACATCAAGACATTAACAAATCATTTATGAGACAGCATTGGAAAAAACATCAGGAGCATCGTGGCGCGAGAAGGCATGGGGCCATCATTGAAGGCGTGATACAGCATCACGGCCGTTTCGCGTTCCTGCTTGCTAACGAACCGGGCGGTTCAGATGTTTTCCTGCGCGGCCCCGGAATAAATCTTGCCATGGACGGCGACCGTGTTTCGGCGCGGGTGCGCCCTGAAAGAGACGGCCGCTTTTCGGGCGAGATACTTGAAGTGCTAAAACACGCCCGCACATCAATTGTCGGGGTCTTAAAAAAAATACCGCATGGCTGGGTGCTGTTTCCTGAAAAAGGGAATGCTCCGGCAGCCCAGGTGCTCGGGTTTTTGCACAAAATAGTCCCGCAAGAAGGATCATTCGCGGTACTTGAAGTGAGCCGTTGGCCTACTGAAAAACAAGGAGCAGCGGGAATGGTAACCGAGCTTCTTGGCGCCCCGGGCGATCTGCGAGCGCGTATCACAATGTTTTTGCGTTCACGCGGCATAGCAGAAACTTTTCCAAAAGAGGTTCTTGCCCAAAGCGGCTCCCTGCCCGAAAAGCTTGAGCCAAAGCTTTGGCACGGACGGGAAGAGTTGTTTAACCTTACAATCGTGACTATTGACGGGGCTGACGCTAAGGATTTTGATGACGCAGTCTCAATTGAATCTCTGGATGGCGGCATTGTTCGGCTTGGCGTGCATATCGCCGATGTGGCGCATTATGTGAAGCCGGGTTCAGCTTTGGATAAAGAGGCTTACGAGCGCGGGACCAGCGTTTACCTGCCTGACCGGGTTGTGCCGATGCTTCCGCCAACGCTTTCAAACAATTTATGCAGTCTTGTACCGCTGGAAGAGCGGCTTACGGTATCGGTGTTTATGGACATAGACTCTAAAGGTAATGTGACCAAGCGGCGCTTGGCAAACACCGTTATACGATCATGCAGACGCTTCACATATGAGGAAGTTCAGACGTTTCTGGATGGCGGGAAGGTCTCTGCCGTACCCAAAGCTGCCGAGCAGGCCGTGATGCTTATGGGAGATATGTCCGATGTCTTGTATAGGGCCAGGGTCAAGCGGGGCGCGCTGGATTTTGATCTTCCTGAATACAAGGTTGAAACGGATGCTAATGGCAAGCCGCTGGGTGTATCCCTTCGCCCGAGGCTTAAGAGCCACCGGCTTATAGAAGAATTCATGCTCCTTGCCAATGAGGCCATTGCGACCGAGCTTATAGCCGCAAAAGCTCCGTTTTTGCACCGCCGCCACGACGAGCCGGACCCAGTCAAGATAAATACACTTGCAAAGACGCTCGGGGAACTGGGGTTATCTGCCGGGCATCTTACATCAGGGAACACTCATAAAGCATTGCAGGATATACTTCGCCAGACACTAGACCATCCGCTTTCAGCTATTATAAATTCGCTTATGGTGCGCAGTATGAAGCAGGCTGTTTACTCGCCTGAATCATCAGGCCATTTCGGTATTGCCGCCGAGGCTTATGCTCATTTCACTTCGCCCATCAGAAGGTATCCGGATCTGTTGGCGCACCGCGCCATTAAAGCGCTGATAGCCGGGCAAAAAGAAAACTTTGACGATCATTTTCTTGTTAAGGCCGGCGAGCATTGCTCGGAGCGTGAACGCACGGCAGCAGAAGCTGAGTACAAGGCAGTTGATCTTATGCGCGCGGAACTCTTCAAGGATAAGATCGGCTCGGTGATGGAGGGGACCGTTACAACAGTTATAGACAGGGGCTCGTTTGTAATGTGCGGCGATACAGGCGCTGAAGGCATGCTGCGTGTTACAAACTTGAAGCCCGGAATAAAAGTGAAGGTAATTGTAAATGCCGTCGATACCGTTGAAGGAAAAATAGATCTTTTGCTTGCAGAAAAACCCAAAATGCCCGCGCAATGGCGCTTCTCGCACAGCAAGCCCGCCAAACGACACAGGAAGTAGGCAGTAGATCCCGCCCCCCGCATGATTCCTTCCCCAATGATTTCTTTGAAATCAAGGCATGGGGACAAGTCGGAATCAAGACAGCGGGGCGAGGCAGCGGGACTCCATTGAATTACATTAAGGAAGTCGCAGGAAAAGAATTCAAAAATCAAAGATCAAAATTCAAAAAAACAGTAATTAGTGATTAGTTCGTAGATAAATTCAAAAGGCAAAAAATGGCTAAACTAAAATTGGACTTGCATGAAATTTTCAGGAAGGGCGGGGAAATTGAAGCCGCGCTCAGCCGAGTTATTGGAGAGGCGGTTGAGAAAAGGATAGCCCTGGTTGAAATTATTTCAGGTAAAGGCAGCGGACAGCTGAAAAAGCATGTCTTGAGGTTTCTGGCAAAGCCGGAAATAAAAAGCCTTTATCACAGAATAGAAAAAGACGACAAAAATTTCGGAAGAATTTTTGTGCATTTCAGGCATAAGAATTGCAAGGCGTATCATAGTTGAATATTGTTTGAGGACAACTATATGACAAAAAATATTTCTTTGCTTTCAAAAGCGATTGATCTTTGCAAAATGCTCCGATATCAAAAGGGTTCGGTGGTAAGCAGGGAAATAATAAGAAAAAAAACGGGGACCGTAACGCTTTTTGCGTTTGACAAGGGAGAGGGTTTAAGCGAGCATACAGCTCCGTTTGACGCGCTTGTTTATATTGCAGACGGCGAAGCGGAAATTACTATCGCTGGCAAGAAAAACAAAGTGGAAAAAGGTAAGTTTATTATTATGCCGGCAAAAAAACCGCATGCCTTACATGCTGTCAAGAAATTCAAAATGCTCCTTATAATGATTAGATCGTAAAAAATCAAAAATCAAAGATCAAAATTCAAAAAAACAGTAATTAGTGATTAGTAATTGGTGATTAGCAAAATCAACGACAAAGACGAGATTCCCAAGCCCCCCGCATGGCGGTCGAAACCAAACCCCGAATGATTTCTTCCTTTGCAGTTTTCTATCGAAAACTAAACGCAAGGACGGGTCGAAATCAATGCATCGGGGCGAGTCAGCGGGGCAGGCAAGCCCGGAAGGACCCTCCTGCGTCAAGACTTCGGAGGGGCAAAGGGCTTCCTCCTACGCACAAGGCTTCGGAGGACAAGCCGGAGGGACAAGTAGGTAGTAGGAAGTAGGTAGGAACAAAAATCAAATACCAAAGATCAGAAATTAAAAAATGATAAGTCACAAATCAAAAGACCCTCTTCATAGCGTTACCTTGGAAATGATCCTTCAGCGTTTGGTTGAGCATTATGGATGGGAAAAGTTGGGCAGGGATGTAAGGATAAGATGCTTTAATTTTGAACCCAGTATAAAGTCCAGTTTAACTTTCTTAAGGAAAACTCCCTGGGCAAGAAAAAAAGTTGAAGACCTATACATCCGCTTTATGAATAGAAGGACGGAGTAAACTTGTCTACGTTGAGCACATAGGAGGTGCCTGTGAAAGTAAACGTGGGTTTATGGATTGACCACAAGAAAGCAGTAATAGTGTTTATTACGGAAGGCAAAGAAAAAAGATCAGTAGTAGAGTCAGGCCTAGAGAAAATGTTCCGGGCTGAGCAAGGCAAAGGTTCGGGAGATTCTCACGGGCGGTATGATTTTCCGAAATATGACATTAATGACCGGGATTTCAGAGGGCATCTGAACAATTATTTAGATAAAGTGGTCAAGTATCTTCGCGGGGTTGAATCCGTATTGATATTCGGCCCGGGCGAGACTAAGAAAGAACTTGTTAAACGCATCAAAAAAAGTAACCTGAAAGGAAGTATAATGGCGGTAGAACCGGCCGACAAAATAACCGATCGGCAGATCGCCGCAAAAGTGCGCAAATACTTCCTAAAACACAAATAAGTAAAGGCAGTAGATAGTAGGAAGTCCTCGGACCCATAAGGTCCTATGGACCTGAGGGTAGACAGGGAGAAAATTCAAAAATCAAAAATCAAAGATTAAAAGTGAAAGGCGGAAACAACGAAAGGCAGTAATTAGTGATTAGTAATTAGTTCCCGCCCAAGGCGGACAGGCATAGTTCGTAGATAAATTCAAAAATCAAAACCTAAAATAACTATTAGCGAATAGATAAAATGATCGGAAAATCCAAAAACCCCGTATGAATCAAATCTTTTGTAAAAACTTTACTTTATTATTTGCGCGGGCAGTTTCAACTGCTTTTTTGATAATACTATTTGTATCGTTTTGCACATATTTATCGGCAAAAGATGTAGAGCCTTCATCCTCTGTACAGGAGGCTGAAAAATTCTCGGCCGCCGAAACAGAAGTAAAAAAAGCCAAAATCGCTTTAGAAAAAGCCAAGGAAGCCTTATCTGCCGAGAAAAAAGCTTGGAGGAAAAAAGAGCTGATGGGGGAAGCTGAAAAAGCCTCAGCCATTGAAAAAGAGGTTAAAGAAACCAAAATCGCTTTACGTAAAGCTATAAATACCTTAGATGCCAAAGAAAAAGCTCGGAAGAAAATAGAAAAGATAAAGAGATCTAAAAAAATCTCGGCCGCCAAAGCAGAAGTAAAAAAAGCCAAAATCGCTTTAAAAAAAGCTAATAAAACCTTATGCGCCCAGAAAAAAGCTAAAAAGAAGCTTGAGAAGCTGGAGCAAAAAAAGAAGAAAATTGCGAGAGCCCTGGCGATTAAAACAAAAGGTAAAAAAAACGTAGAAGCTGAAGAAAAGGCCAAAAAGAAGATAGCGAAGCTTGAGGAAAAAGAAAGGAAACTAAAGGAGAACGAGGCTAATAAAAAAGCCAAACAAGAAGAAAAAGCCAGGAAGAAAAAAGAAAAAGAAGATAAAAAAGCTCAGAAGAAGGAAAAGAAAAAGAAGGAAAAAGAAGCAAAGGAAAAAGCCGGCTTAACAACTCAGCAAAAAATTGATAAGTTCGGGAAACAAATTGATGAAGTAAGAAAGCAAATGCCCCAGGAGATGCTTGAAGAACAAAAGATTAAAGTAGAACCTGAAGCACAGGCAAATGTGCTTAGCGGAGCTTTTTCCATAATGGTTAAGCAAAGAATCAGAAAAAGTTATCTTGAATTCGGCGGGGAATACGATTTTGCCGACAGTTTTATGGGCTTTAACATGGATTACAATTATAAGATTGGAGTATTTTATACGGGATTTGCGGTAAAAGACACTATTGACTTCAACGAAATTTATTCAAACGCCAGTTATTTGCAGAGGGTACAGTCCATAACTCCTTACACCAGGCCAAGACTGCATAAACGGCTTTTCGCAAAGCTTGCATTGAGTTTTGAAGATACAAGGACAACTTCGCTTGAAAACGGAACAACGATTGACAGCGGTAAAAATATTGTGGGACAGTTAAGATTTGACCATTATTTAATGAACAAACAAAAAAAGATTCCTTCCGGAATAGAGCAGTCGTTAGCTTTTATGAATTCATATAAGAATCTCGGAAGCGATTACGCGTACGCTTTAGGCGAATACGACTTTTTGGGCGTGCTTCCGGTTTTCGGAAACAAATATTTTGAGTATAAACTTAATTCCGGTGTTCCTTTGAATTCTGATAATAAGCCTTTATCCGCATATTATTGGGCAGGCGGATATAAGATGCTGAGGGGATACGACTTTAAAGAGTTTTTTGGCGGCGCGAGGCTTTATCAAAGATTGTCTTACAATGTGCCTTTGTCAGATGTTAAGTATGATGAGGCGATAGGAATAAAATATTCCGTAGTCACCTGGGATTTGGCTTTTGAGGCCGTTGAGATAGGAACCAGGGATGATGTTTATTATGTCAACGATACTTTAAGGCTGTCTGCGGAAGTAGGTCTGGCGTACAAATTGATTTTATTAAAATATCTTCCGTTAAAACTTGAATTTATTATGGCCAAAGCTATGGAAGCGCGCCCGCCAAAAGCTTATTTGCTTCTTTCAACAGTTTTTTATTCCTGGTCAAATGAGTGAAAACATCAGTAGGCAGGGATTAGTAGATAGGAGGTCCGCCCGCGGCGGGATTCCATTGAATTACATTAAGGAAGTCGCAGGAAAAGAATTCAAAAAACAAAAAAGGAGTTAAGAATGTGTTTTTCGGCGGAAGCAAGTTTTACGGCAAGCGCGGTCCTTACAGTTGTCGGTGTAGCCACGCAAAGAAAAGTTCATAAATCTTCTCAGATTCTTTTTGCAAGCGTCCCGCTTTTTTTTGCCGTTCAGCAATTTTCTGAAGGCATTTTGTGGTCGATATTACCCGGCGGAGCATATCCCGGATTAGAAAAAATAGCCGCATACATATTTCTGGCAATTGCTAAAGCCGGCTGGCCCCTGATCATCCCTCTTTCAATCCTATTAATGGAACAAGATAAAAAACGCAAAAACGCTTTATTTGTTTTTCTTGCTTTGGGAATATTCTCCTCGTTATGTTGCGTGGGCTATTTGTTTTTTTGCGATTTTCACCCGGTTATAAGCGGGCATCATATTCGTTATCTTAATGACTTATCGTGGAAATACTCCGTCAAAGTATTATATTATATTTCAACTATAGTCGAAGTATTTTATTACATTTCAACAGTTTTTCCTCTTTTCATTTCAAGTATTAAACGAATCAGACTTCTGGGCATTCTTATGGCGGGTTCATGCATAGTTTCAGCCATATTTTTCTCACGATATATAACTTCCGTGTGGTGTTTTTTTGCAGCTATATTGAGCATTGTCGTCTATTTTATTATTAGCGAATCAGAGAAAGGATTTAGCAGGGGTAATGCCGTTGAGGCGGCTCAAAATACATAAGGTCTTTCAAAGTAAAAATGTAATGCCGAAAAAAACCGTTTCAAATCAAGAATACTTCAAAGAACTTGTAAAAGCGCGGATGCCGTTTGGCAAATACGCTAACCGATTATTGATTGATCTTCCGGAATCTTATATTCTTTGGTTTAAAGAAAAAGGGTTCCCAAAAGGCGAGCTGGGAAAAATGCTCCAAATTGTGTATGAAATTAAGCTCAACGGTTTGGAATACCTTATAAAGGCAGTAGGAAGTAGACCCCGCATGGTTTCTTCGAAACCAAGACAGCGGGGCTCCATTGAATTAGATTAAGGTAGTCGCAGTAGGTAGTAGACAGGAGACAGGAGAAAAAATTCAAAAATCCCTCCTTCGCTGACATTTCAGCAATAAACGCAGCTATTTCCACCTCAGGCGGACAGGCTGCTGCATTACTGAAATAGCTACGGAGGGCAGGCAAAAATAAAATAAATAGTAATTAGTGATTAGTTCATAGTTCGTAGATAAATACAAAAATTAAAATTGAAGGGCGATACATATTAAATGATAAAAATATTTGAAATAAATAAGGCGTACGGGGAGCAGATCCTTTTTAAAGACCTGAGCTTCAATATTAACCGCGGCGAGAAAATAGGGATTGTCGGCAGGAACGGGCACGGCAAGTCCACGTTATTTCAGATGATTTTGGGCGAGGTCGGCATAGATTCCGGCAGTATTACAATACCTAAGAACTATCGCATCGGATACCTGCAGCAGCACTTGCATTTTACTAAACCTACTATTCTTGAAGAAGCAAGCCTCGGCCTGCCGCATGGCGAAGAATATGATACCTGGAAAGCGGAAAAAATACTTTTTGGCCTCGGATTTACTGAAGACGACATGAACAAAAGCCCGCATGAGTTTTCTGGCGGCTACCAGATCCGTTTAAACCTGGCAAAATTGCTTGTATCAAATCCCGACATGTTGCTTTTGGACGAGCCGAACAATTATCTTGATATTGTAGCCATCAGGTGGCTTGAAGAATTTCTTAGGGCTTGGCGGGGCGAATTCTTGCTTATTACGCATGACAGAAATTTTATGGACAGGGTGGTAACGCATACCGTTGCC
>JAPLKN010000139.1 GCA_026388075.1 Elusimicrobiota bacterium | reverse complement strand
ACGAAGATTAGGCAATGAGGTGGGGGCAGCGAAGACAGCCGCGAAGACAGCGATAAGAACAGCAGTTAATACAGGGAAGACAGACCTTGATAATCTTGTGGCAGCTGAAACCCCTGAAGTTCAGGCAGCTGTTGAAGTTACAACTGCATTAAGGGATCAGAAAGCTGCATTGGAAGCTTTAGTTAGATCTGCAAATACTGCAATAGATGCTGCAACTACAGTTGCGGAAGTAAATACCGAAAAGACAAATCAGTTGGCAACAATAAATACAGCGGTAGCTGATGCAAAGACAGCGGTGGGTAATGCTATTGCAGAAGCCAAACGAAGAATAGGCGATGAATTGGGAGCGGCCAAGACAGCGGCAAAAGCTGCTGTAAGAGCAGCTGTTGATACAGGCAAGACAGAACTTGATGATTTGGTAACAGCTGAAAGCGCTGAAGTTCAGGGAGCTGTTGAAGTTACGACTGCGTTAAGTAATCAAAAGACAGCATTAGAAAATCTAGTTATACCAGCGAATACTGCAATAGATGCTGCGGGTACATTAGCGGCAGTGGATACGGAAAAAAGAAACCGATTGACAGCAATAATTCTAGCGAGAGCTGATGCAAATACAGCGGTGAGTGATGCTATAGCCGAAGCCAAGAAAAAAGTAATTGACGAAAAAGGAATAAAACAAAGAATCATTGATTTAAAGGCGGTCAAAGCAGGACCGATTATGGGAGTGCTTGAAGAATTTGCAAAACCGGATGATCCCGAGAAAGTTAAGAAAGTTTTAGAAATAATGGGCAGGGAGCTAAACAATAAATTTGGTTTACCGGAGCTTCAGAAAGCAGCTGCAATTAGAGAATTTATTAAATTCTTTGCCAGTGTATGTGATCCAGATTATTATGGAAATGAAATAAGCAATATTCAAGACGCCATAACTAGGGAATTGAATTTAACTGAGGATCAGTTTGCTCAAATTCAAGGCGGCATTGAAAGAGCGATACAAAGCGGTAATGTACCCAGATTAAATACTGGGCCAGAACCAAGATTAATAACCCAACGCACACTGGAGCGATTTGGCGAGAAAGCACCTTTAGCAGCCGGCGTTTATGAAAGCGGTATAGTCCTTAGAGCGATATTTAGCAAGAAATATCTGGAAGAAAAATTCCTGCCGATGCATCCGCAGTATCCCGGCGGAAGAGAACAACAACAGCTGAGACGCGGGGTAAAGTTCTGCCTGAAATCAGGAGTTTTGTTTGCTGTAATATTTGCGTTTATGCCCATCTTTCCCTTTATTGCAGGAATAGTCGTTTTCAATGCTGTAACTATTTTGATGCAGGTTCTAACTGTTATGCTGGATATCGCATCATCTATAGCGGGATTTGTTATCGGTACAATTATAGGGCACTACATTTGGAACGGGATTGCGGATAAATTTAAATTGCCTAAGATGATTACCAGAGAAGAAAAAGAAAAAGCATTCCTTCAAAAAGTAGCAAATACTTATAGAACGGAAACTGGAGGAGATCCCGCACTAGTAACTCCTGAGATAATTAAAAAGTTTAATATAAATTCTATTAAGGGAATGGGGGGGCTTGATTACAGTGCTTGTGAAGAATTGCTGACAGATCCTGCAACGAACGGGCCTACTGAAGATCGTATTGACGAAGCTTTCATAGCATTTGGCGGTACAGAAAGAAAATTGCCTCATTTAGTTTTTCAAGTTCTTATTGAACAATGGATTAAAGATCAGGCCGAACCTGAACAAAAGCAAATCTTAGGAATGGTTGGCAATATGTTTAATAATGCTGTCGGACGCGAAGAAGATCAAAAAAATATTGTTGAGGGTTTTATTAAGGGAGCCGGATACGCGGAACTGAATAACGATGAGATTGAACAACTTATTAAACTGCTTGGCGCTGGCTATGAAGCCTTCATAAACGAAGTACTGAAAGTTATTAAGCCCGCGGTTGTTGTTTCCGAAAAAGTTTATCTTGCTACTTTTAGAGAACAACTTGAAGCTGGGAGCAATTTCGCGGACGCTTTTAGTGCAGCGGTGGCTAAAATAGTTGCGCATGGTCTGGAATTGGATCAGAAGAAGCTGGAAATTCTGATTGAAGCGGTAAAATATGGCGCAAGGATTCCTGATGATGCCGCCCGCGAAGATTTTCTAGGAGCAGTTAAACGCATGCTTAAAACACAGGTTTCAAAAGAAGATTTTAACGATTCTTTATTAACGCTTTTGCACGAAGCTTGGAACGAGCCTAATATGAATATACAAAACAGAATCCTGGATTTTGTTATTTCTAAAGAGATCGCAACCGTTACAGATGTATCACATACCATTATAAGGGACGCGCTGAGAGTAGCAGAATCTTCAGGAAAAAGAGCTTTTTACGAATCGGCAATAGAGAAACTTAAAGCCCTTGCTAAAGAACCGGGACTTCTTAATCCACAGCTTATCTTGGGAATTATAAAAGATCTTACCGGCCCTGAAGCTGCGCCTATGCTTGAAGGGAGATATCCTAATGTTTTAGAGCAATTTCTAACATATAAAAAGAAAATTACTCTTATTAATCCTGCGGGGAAAACTCTTAATTGCAGTGTAAAAGCAATATATAATAAATATTATCTTGAGATTGGTAACCGTGTTATAGAGATAGACAATGCAGAAGACGCAAGAAGGCTTGATCCGACCGGAATTTTCAATGCTGTTTCCGGAACAGAGATTCTTCTTGGGAATCCTAAGCTTAGGAAATTCTTAGGAATTGATAAGGTTTCTCAAGATATCATTTTGAAAGGGCTCCCGGCCGGATGGCATATTAGTGAAGAACTTACAGAAGTAGATTCACTGTTCGGAACGGATTATGAACAAGAAGACATTGATAGCGCTATAACATATCTTGAAAATTATAAGACCGATACATTAACTAATCTTGCAAAAACCGGCGGGCTTACCGCTGAAATACTTATTGATTTTCTTGACGCATTAACCGTTATATCGCATAAGAAGAGCAAAAACGAAAGTGTTTATGATGAATATGTTGAACAATTAAAGCAGTTAATAGCACTTTCCGACAGCGAGAAAGTGGTTGCATTAGGGATTATTAGTATTGATGAAAATGTTAAGCGTATATTGGCTAAAGCAAAAGAGCTGTATGGTTATCTTGAGAAGCGAAAAACCGGCTATTGGGGAATTCTGTCCGAATTCTTCGGAACTCTTAAAGGTTTAATAAAGCTTAAGGCTGATAATAAGATCACAGTTGTCAGGGATAATGGCACGACAAGCAACTCAGTAATTGGTAACGTTTCTGAATTGGGCGAGATGAGAACTGAAGAGCAGCTAGTAAAGGCCCTTTATCAAGATTTATTTAATGAAGCCCCAAATTCGAGTTGGGATACTAATACGGTATTTGAAAAACTCAAATCAAAAGCAGGCGCTCTTCCCGAAGATTCACCTGTTAGAAAATTTGTAGAAGAATCCCTTAAATATAAGGGTGACATTCAGGGAGCCGGTGAAGGTGCGCGGATCAAACAGGGGCTTTCGGGCGGCAACAAGCTTTTTGCCGATACGGTGCCTATTAAAAAAGATAAGATAGATGAACTTAAAGCATTCTATAAGAAAAATATATGCGGCAATGATGAGGCAAAATTCAGAAAAGTTGAACCGCTTTTGTATTACATAGATGAAGATGGGGAATTATATACACCCATAGTGCTCTTGATATTTGCGAAATCTCCTGAATCCGGAATGATTCTCGGTCCTTCAGTATTTAAATATGCGGATATTTTTAAAACTTTTCTTAATGACGCGGATATAGCGCGGTTTGACCGTTTCGGAGTGCTTCGTCCCGATGAAAAGGGCCGCCCCGGGCACGGAGGAGGAATACTTGCGATAATATTTTACTTGGCTATGATGATAGAAAAAACAAAGTTGGGCAATGAAATATTTAATCATCAGGGGGACGATACTTGGGATCCGGGTAATTTGGACGCATTGCTTGGAAACGCGGATGTAAAACTGGGTAAAGCTGTTATGTCTGTCAGAACAATTGCGCAGAGAGTTACTTTTAGTTATCAACATGACAATTTTGCTGCCTTCCAAAGCGAAGTTAAAGGAAAAACACTTAAGAAATTCAGCCTGGGCGCTTCCAACAAGCTAGTTGTTGAAGACCTTACCATCACAGGGGCCGAAGAACAAGCAGATAAGAAGGACGTTAAAGTTAGTTTCAAAGACAGCAAAGGAAACGCAGGAAGCGATAAATTGTCTAATTTGCTTCAGGCGAATTATGAAACAGCAAAAAAAATAGCCGAACTTGCCGCCGAAAAGCAAGGCGATGCGCAGAGAGGCCTATGGATAAAAGCATTAGAAGTATTTAGGGATGGAGTATCCGGATTTTTAAATAAGCATAAAATATTTAGTGTTAAAAAGAATGAAGGGGGCATGCTTTTAGTTGTTGACGGTCAGCTGGTATTTATTGAAAAAAGCCAGCTTCAAAAGGAAATTGAAATAAAGGGAAAAGATGAGGCCGGCGCGCTGGTCTCGGGAAAATTTTCAGTTGACGATTTTTTGTGCATAATAGCCCAAAACTTCAATACTAATACTTTCTGCCTTCAAAGAATGGCGGCTTTGGCGAACAGAAGCCAAAAAGCCAAAGTGCTTTACCATGAATACCTTAAAGAAGTTCAAGGAAAAAGCGCTGAAGAAGCTTTGGCGCTTGAGCAAGAATACCGGGAAAAAATAAGTGAAATCACAAATAGTATTAGTCCCGAAGAGTGGATTTCAAGAACTCTCGCGTTAGTGCTTTTAATGTATATTGTCTATTCCCAGCCTACGGAATCAAAACAGGGATTTACCAAACTTAATATGATGGCCCAGAATGTTGCCTATTTTGAAGCGATGCTTGCGTTGACCAACGTTACCGCTGAAGACATAAATATTGATCAGTTAATAGGAATTGGTGAACAGCTTGAAAAGATAACAGATCTTGACGAGCGAGAAAAACAAAAAAATAAGCTTTTAAAGGGGCTGGGCCTCAATCTTAGAACGGCTGCTGGATTAGAAAACGTTAAGCGTTTGTCTCTTATCCAAGTGAAAAAATTTTCGCAGTATAAGGACCCCGATCAGATTAATCAAGTAATCGAACAATTGGCTGGATTGTATTCAGATGAAAAGTTCGTTGACACCACAAAGACCGAACTTCAAATTGAAGCGGTGAACGGAATTATTCAAACCAAAAATAAAATAACATCAGGTCTTTTGAGCGAGAAAGAAGGCAATGTTTATATTCAGATATTAAATAAACTGGTTGAAGGCAGTACTGATAAAGAGTATAAGGAGCTATTTGAAGCAGGACAGAAAATGATGTTCAGAGAACCGGAAGGGCGCTCAGCATTAGCGATATGGGATAAACTGTGTGAAGATGCTAAGCTTGAGGAGTTAGCAGAAACTAATTTAAAAGAAGCCGCTATAAATATGAAAAACTTGGCGCTGGCAGCTTCTGTTATCAGCTGGACAGAGGTGCAGGAAAGGTTCATAGGGAAAAAATTAGGGGAGGCTGCGGGGACAATTTGCGAAAAGGTCATAAGCCAGGCTCCGGCGGATGTTGTAAAAGAAATTGATCTTATCAGCAAGGTATTTGATCTCGCTTATGGAGACAGGAAAGACGATATAGATAAGAGATGGTTTGTAACTATGTATATTTGGGGCGATTTATGCATTTTAGGAGATATTAAAGATATAGACGGATTAACCAGTAGTTACAAAACTGCTTCTACACTGGCAGATTCTGTTTTTAAAGGCCTTGACAACAAAGAAAGCAAAGATATTGTTAGCGCAATTACTTTAGCCTTGAATACGGCAATGGGTGCTCTTCCAAAAGGGACCAACGAAAACGCGGCTATGTCAGCGTTTATGTGCAGCGTTTTTAGCGCGATGAATTCGTTTTTGGTGGGCAAATCGCAGGAAATAATTAAAAATGTTACAAGTTCAATTGAAAAAATTATAGCAGGGAAGGAAGAAGTTGCGGTTGGAACTATTGTGGCCAATTTTACGAG
>JAPLKN010000138.1 GCA_026388075.1 Elusimicrobiota bacterium | reverse complement strand
TCTTACCATAGCTATATCATTTTCTCCAATAGTTTCCAGTTCAACCATTTCCATATTGCATTTATCTTTAAAACTCCCGTCTTCATCATATATGTAGGCTGTGCCTCCGGACATTCCAGCAGCAAAATTTCTGCCGGTTTTTCCAAGCACAATCACTATTCCTCCAGTCATATACTCGCATCCGTGGTCGCCCACCCCTTCAACAACAGCGTACAATCCGGAATTTCGTATGCAAAATCTTTCTCCCGCAACTCCCCGAATATAAGCTTCTCCGGATATCGCGCCGTAAAAAGAGGTGTTCCCGATAATTATGTTTTCGTGCGGCCGATAATCAGATCCTTTAAAAGGATAAATTATTATTTTTCCGCCGGAAATACCTTTACCGACGTAGTCGTTCGCCATGCCTTCCAGATCAAGGGTAACTCCCTTAATCAAGAAAGCTCCGAAACTTTGGCCGGCAAAACCTTTCAATTTGCAGATGATAGTATTTTCCGGAAGGCCTTCTTCACCATGAATTTCGCAAATCTCATTAGAAAGCATCGTCCCAATGGAACGGTTTGAATTTTTTATTTCAAGATCAATTTTTACGGGACGCGCGTATTTAATTGCGTCATCAGACAGCTCGATTAATTTTTTGTCCAAAACATTTTCTATTCCGTGGTCCTGTTTTATTGAGCAGTATGTGCCGTAACTTTCCGGCACCTGAGGTTTGAATAATATTTTTGAAAAATCTATTTTTTTTGCTTTCCACGGCAAAATATCATTATTTAATTCCAAAAGGTCGCTTCGCCCAACCATTTCTTCTATTTTTTTAAATCCGAGGCCGGCCATAATTTCCCTTAATTCATTTCCAATGAAATTAAAATAATTGACTATATGCTCCGGCCTTCCCGTAAAACGGCGCTCTAACAATTCATCCTGTGTCGCAATGCCTACCGAACAATTGTTTAAATTACAATGTCTTAACATTATGCATCCTAGAACGACTAAAACCGCAGTGGCAAACCCAAATTCTTCAGCCCCTAAAAGAGCCGCAATAGCAAGGTCTTTTCCTGTTCTCAGCTGGCCGTCAGTTTGAAGCCGTACGCGGCTGCGCAAATTGTTTAACAACAAGGTCTGATGTGTTTCGGAAAGGCCGAGTTCCCAAGGAAGCCCGGCATGTTTGATGGAACTTAACGGCGAAGCTCCTGTGCCGCCGTCCCCGCCCGAAATTAAAATCATATCGGCATGGCCTTTGGCAACTCCGGCCGCAACCGTTCCAACGCCTATTTCGGAAACTAATTTTACACTAATTCTTGCGCGCGGATTAGCATTCTTCAAATCAAATATCAGCTGGGCAAGATCTTCAATGGAATAAATATCGTGATGCGGCGGCGGAGAAATTAAAGTTACTCCTTGAGTAGTGTATCTGGTGCGGGCAATAATTGCGCTGACTTTATGTCCCGGAAGCTGCCCCCCCTCGCCGGGTTTTGCGCCCTGAGCTATTTTAATCTGCAGTTCGTCCGCATTTGTGAGGTAGTTTATGTTTACCCCGAAACGGCCTGAAGCAACCTGTTTTATCGCGCTCCGTTTTGAATCACCTCTTGGAAGCGGAGCAAATCTCGCCGGGTCTTCACCGCCTTCTCCCGTATTTGATTTTGCTCCTAAACGGTTCATCGCTATCGCCATTGTTTCGTGCGCTGAGCGAGAAATTGAGCCGAAACTCATAGCGCCTGTCGCAAAACGTTTTACAATTTCTGACACAGGCTCAACTTGTTCAATGGGTATTGAATTTGAAGTTTTAAATTTTAGAAGACTTCTTAAAGTTGTCGGATTTGGAGATTGATTATTAACAAAACCGGCAAACTCCCGGTAACGTTTTTCATCATTGTTTCTAACTGCATCCTGAAGCGCGGATATTGTGTCAGGATTCCACAGGTGAAATTCCCCGTCCCTTTTCCATTGATAGTGACCTCCGCCATTAAGAGGAGTTTCGTCTTTAAAATCATGATAAGCTTCTTTGTGACGTAAAATTGTTTCTTTTTCTATGATTTCAAAATCTGCCCCGCCAATACGCGATACCGCGCCTTTAAAACATCTTTGAACAATTTCGCTATGAAGCCCCAATATTTCGAATATCTGCGCTCCGCGATAACTCCTGATTGTTGATATCCCCATTTTTGAAAGAATTTTCAATACGCCTTTGCTGGCAGCTTTTATGTAGTTATGTATGGCATGGTCATAAGTGAGGTCAATTTGTTTTTCATCAATCATATACTTAATTGTTTCATAAGCCATATAAGGATTAATAAAACCGACCCCGAATCCGAGTAAAACTGCAAAATGGTGAACTTCCCTGGGTTCTGCGCTTTCTAAAATCAAACCTATATGAGATCTCAAAGATTTTTTGACTAAATACTGATGCACCGCACCCACAGCAATTAATGCAGGAAGGGCCGCAAAATTTTTGTTTACACCTCTATCGCTTAAAATAATTATGGAACAGTTTTCTTTTATCGCGGATTCCGCTTCACGGCAAATCCTGTCCATAGTATTTAAAAAGCTTCCTTTTTCATCTGCTTTAAAAAGGATAGATATAGTTTTTGATTTAAAATCTTTCAAATTAAGATTTTTTATTTTAAAAAGTTCGTGGTTTGTCAGTATAGGATTTTTAATTTTAAGTTTTTTGCAGTGTTCCGGAGTTTCATCAAGAAGATTTTCCCTTTTACCCATAAAACTTTCCAGATCCATTACCAGTTCTTCTCTGATAGGATCTATCGGCGGGTTAGTAACCTGGGCAAACAATTGCCTGAAATAGCCGTATAGATTTTGAGGTTTTTGGGAAAGCACCGCATAAGGGGTATCGTTTCCCATAGAGCCGACCGGCTCCTGGGCTGTTTCAATCATAGGTTTAAGGATTATTTTTAAGTCTTCTCTTGTGTATCCGAAAGCTTTCAGCCGTTTTATTAAATCGTCGCTTTGAATTTCTTCTTCCTTGAGATTAATAGAAGGCAGGCTTTCAAGTTCGGTCAAGTTTTCTTTCAGCCATTTTCCGTAAGGTTTTTGCCTAGCCATAATGCTTTTTACTTCAGAATCATCCATTATTCGGCCGAGATCAGTATTAATAAAAAATATTTTTCCCGGTTCAAGTCTTCCCGATTCCAATATGTTTTTGGGGTCTATATCCAAAACGCCGACTTCAGAAGCCATAATAACATGTTCGTCTTTTGTTACAATATATCTTGCAGGGCGAAGCCCGTTTCTATCCAAAACCGCTCCGACCCTCACGCCGTCAGTAAAAGCAATGGCCGCGGGGCCGTCCCAGGGCTCCATAAGGCACTCATTATATTGATAAAAGTCTCTTATCTCTTTGGTAATAAATTTGTTTCTTTCCCAAGCCGGCGGTATCATCATCGCAATTGAATGGCTTAGAGATCTTCCTGAAAATGATAAAAGTTCAAAAACGTTATCAAATATTGCGGAATCGCTTCCTTCTTCATTAATAATGGGCTTGATATTTTCAATATCTTCGCCGAAAAAAGGATTTTTTAAAAGGCTTTCTTTTGCTTTCATCCAGTTGATGTTTCCGCGAAGCGTATTTATTTCTCCGTTATGAGAAACAAAACGAAACGGCTGGGCTAAATCCCAGGTAGGAAAAGTGTTTGTACTGTAGCGAGAATGCACAACAGAAATTGCGCTCTTTAAGCTGTTATCTTTCAGGTCAAGAAAATACTGGTCCAGCTGGTCGGGTTTTAAAAGGCCTTTATAAAGGAAAGTTCTTGAAGAAATGTTTGTAATATAAAAAAATGATTTTTGTTTGAGATTTAAACTTTCTACTGCATTTTCAATTTTTTTTCTTAAGACATAAAGTTTTCGTTCAAATTCTATTTGGTCTTTTATGGATTTGTTTTTACCTACGAACACCTGTTCTATCTGCGGTTCGGTTTCTCTTGCGCTTTTACCCAGTTTTGAATCATCTACAGGAACTTCGCGCCATCCCAATAAAAAATGGCCTTCCTTTTTTATAGTATCTTCAAAAATCTTTTTGCATATATCCCTTTCATTTGATTCCTGAGGTAAAAATATAAGGCCTGTTCCGTATTCTCCCGCTTGGGGCAGTTTAATGTTAGTTTGAGCGCAAACTTTTGAAAAAAATTCGTGCGGAGTCTGTATCAATATACCCGCCCCGTCGCCTGTTAAGGGATCGGCTCCGGTCGCTCCCCTGTGCGAAAGCCTTTGAAGTATTTCAAGGCCTTGTTTTACAATTTCATTGGATTTTTTTCCTTTGATGCTGCAGATAAATCCCACGCCGCATGAATCGTGTTCAAAACGCGGATCATAAAGGCTCTGATTGAAATTATTTATTCTCATCATCCTGTTTTTTTGGACAACCTCTTTTATCTGTTTTTTTTATCAAACCCGGTTCGGCACTGAGCTTGCCGAAGTGATTAACCGGGTTTGGGAAGAAAGAACTATCAGACAGAATTCCGTTCCGGGATAATCCGCCACAGTAGCGACGGCGGACGATCCCGGAAAAGAATTTTCGCAATCTCCAGACAAAAATGCCGGCAATAGACACATTCTATCGCCGGACACATTTGTCCAACCAAAATTTCATTTTTTTCTCAATACTGACAACTCAATACTCATTATTCATCACTGTATCAATAAATGAACAGCATCTCAGTGTATGTCGGGATAGGCCAGTATTCCCTTGCCACAACGCCTTCAAGGGAATCCACCGTTTTCCTCAGCTGGGACATGAAGTCAAGCATGTTTAGAGAATCATGTCCTTCATAAGATTCTTCTAACGCGCTGATTTCTGAAAGAGCTTTTTCGCTCAAGGTAACTACCTCGTTGAGCAAATCTTCGGTATTTTTGGTATTTTGTTTGTTTGCTTTTACATTTTGGATCGTAGTTGCCAGTTCATTCTTATATTTAATTACTGCTGGCATAATAAGAGTTTTTGCCATTTCCAAAACCACTCCTGTCTCAAACTTAACAGTCTTTTCATACTGTTCTTTATATATTTCATATCGGGAAAGGCTTTCGGTCTTTGAAAGGACATTATGTTTTTCTAAAACCTTAATCGCATCATCTTTAACCATTTCTTTTAAAGCAGTTAAACTATTTTTTAAATTAGGCAAACCCCGCCTTTCGGCTTCATTATGCCATTCTTCAGTATAGTTGTCGCCGTTAAATACTATGCGTTTATGTTTTTTAACTATCCTTTGAAGTATTTCTTGTAACGATTCATTGAATTTTTTGCTTTTCGCGCCGACTGCTTCAAGCTCAGTGCAAATTTCATCCAAGGCATCGGCCACAATGGTGTTTAAAATAATATTTGGACCAGCGCAATTTTGGTTTGATCCCACGGCGCGGAACTCAAATTTATTTCCCGTAAAAGCAAACGGAGAAGTTCGGTTTCTGTCTGTAACATCCCTAGGAAGTTTAGGAAGAGAACTCACGCCCACTTCAAGGAAACCGCCTTCTTTTGAACTTTTTGCCCCGCCTTTTTCTATCTGTTCAATTATATCTGTAAGCTGTTCACCTAAAAATATGGAAATAATTGCCGGGGGAGCTTCATTTGCGCCAAGCCTGTGATCATTTCCTGCAGAAGCAACTGAGCCTCTGAGCATTCCGGCATAAGTATCAATCGCTTTCATTAAAGCACAAATAACGGTAATAAATATTGCGTTCTCATGAGGATTGTTTCCCGGCGTAAGCCAGTTTTTTCCGTCAGGCCCGCAGATTGACCAGTTGTTATGTTTGCCTGAACCGTTAATTCCTGCAAAAGGTTTTTCATGCAGCAAACATACCAGACCGTGCTTTTCAGCAACCTGCCTCAATGTCTCCATAACCATCATGTTATGGTCAACAGCAAGATTCAGCGCTTCATAAACCGGCGCTATCTCAAATTGCGCGGGAGCAACTTCATTATGGCGTGTTTTAGCAGGAATACCTAATCTCCAAAGTTCATGATCAAGGTTTTCCATAAATGCCATTATGCGTGGTTTTAATGCACCAAAATAGTGGTCTTCCATCTGCTGATGTTTAGCGGGTTTTTTTCCGAAAAGTGTCCGTCCGGTTTGAATGAGATCAAGCCGTTCAAGATAATATTTTTTATCAATTAGGAAATATTCCTGTTCCGGACCCAGAGTTGCATAAGGATGTATCCCTTTAGATTTTATCCCGAATAGTTTCGCAAGACGGTTGATCTGCTTGGCAAGAACGTGTATGGACCGAAGCAAAGGCGTTTTTTTGTCAAGCGCTTCCCCGTTATAAGAATAAAATGCCGTAGGTATGCAAAGCACTGCAGCATTAGGACCTTGCTTTATAAATGCAGGGCTTGTCGGATCCCAAGCAGTGTACCCCCGCGCCTCAAAAGTTGCGCGAAGCCCGCCGGAAGGAAAACTTGAAGCATCAGGTTCTCCTTGTATTAGCTCTTTTCCTGAAAACTTCATTTCAACCCCGCCTTCACCATCGGGGACAATAAAAGAATCGTGTTTTTCCGCTGTTCCTCCGGTCAAAGGCTGAAACCAATGCGTAAAATGAGTCGCTCCTTTAGAAACGGCCCATTTTTTCATAGCCCCCGCGACTTCATCTGCAATTTTTGGATCCAAAGAACGGCCTTCCCTTATAGTGCCCATAAGCGATTTGTAAGCTTTGGCAGAAAGATACTTTTTCATAGTTTTTAAACTAAATACTTTTTCACCATATATGCTCTCAATTGATGAAATTTGATCAT
Organism: Elusimicrobiota bacterium; assembly: GCA_026388075.1. Lineage (NCBI taxonomy): Bacteria > Pseudomonadati > Elusimicrobiota > Elusimicrobiota bacterium. Next base: position 2,195 of record JAPLKN010000138.1, on the reverse strand, counting down.
TTTGATTTCTTCTGATTTTTTTTGCCATTTTCATTCACCTCATAATTCATTTTTTTAACTAAATTAAGTTTAGCATTTTTACCCCGTTTAGAGAAGGGCTACCAATACCTATCAGCCATTTGAAATCTACGCTATCAGATAAACAGGGTAACGCCTTGACCTATGTTTGCTCGCCCCGTTAGAAACTATTGGTTAAAACGCCGATTTGTATCCAAGTCAGTAGAGATTTCTAACGGGGTAAAGTTTGCATTTTCTCTAACGGGGTTTACCCGCAAAATAAAAACGCCCTTAACATGCACTTCACCATTGTGCTTATCAAGGACGTCTTTGTCCATATTTATATAATATCTTTTTAGTTTTTGAAAAACAAATTATCTCTTGCCGTACTGGAATCTCTTTCGCGCTTTTGGCCTGCCCGGTTTTTTTCGTTCAACCATGCGCGAGTCGCGAGTCAAAAGATTTTCTTTCCTCAAATTTTGTTTTAAGGAAGGGTCCATCTTTAAAAACGCTCGTGCGATACCCAGACTGATAGCTCCGGCCTGGCCCGTTATTCCTCCGCCTCGCACATTTACATAAATATCATGGCTATTAGCGGAAGGAAAAAGCAAAACGGGTCTTAAGGCTTCTTTCTTGTGCCTTTCAAGGCCCGAAAAAAAATCGTCAATGGACTTGTTATTAACTATAATTTTGCCCGTCCCTTCAAGTATCTTAACTCGGGCACTGGCATTTTTTCTTCGTCCTGTCGCTTGAATAATTGAACCTTGAGCCATATATCCCTCTTTTTGTCGCGCCCTCGCTATCGTTCGGGCTTACTTCGTTGCTTCACTCCGGAATGACTTGCTCCGTTCAGCGCTCCCAATCAAGGGAACCTAAGGTTCCCTCTTCCATAAGTCTTACGACTTATGGCCCAACATCTATCTTGCGCTTAAACCGAACTTTGTTCTGGTTTGCGGGCTGTCACTCCTTCCTTTTCGGAATATTTTTATTTCGCACCCGATACTGAAGAAGCAAACTGCGCTGCGTGAGGATGAGATGAATTTTTGTATATTTTAAGCCTTTTAATTTGCCTGCTTGCCAATTTATTTTTTGGAAGCATCCCTTTCACCGCAAGAATCACTGCCTTTTCAGGATTTTTTTCCATGATAACTGAATAAGGAGTATGACGGTCGCTGCCGGGATGGCCCAAAAAATGAAAAGCAAATTTTTGCTCTAGCTTTTTTCCAGTTAATACCACTTTGCTTGCGTTAGTAACAACAACAAAATCTCCGCAGTCAACGCTGGGGGTATAAATTGGCTTTCCTTTGCCCCTCAATTTATCGGCGGCTTCCGTAGCAAGACGGCCGAGAACTTTACCTGATGCATCTATCAAATGCCAAGTTCTTTTTATATCGGTATTTTTAGCTAAATATGTCTTTCTGTCCATTAAAATATACCTCTTCTGTTTATGAAACGAAGAAGAATTATAAGAAATTTAGAAATTTAAGTCAATAGGCAAGCTAAATGCGGAGTTTCTCAGTGTCCCCTAAATATGATGAAATGCTATTTCTTCAATTTTTCTGATGCCTTTTTTATTGAGCTCTGCCCAAAATCGGTTAAAAACTTTGTGCGTGGTATCAACATCTGCCATAGCCCTATGTTTTTTTTCAACATTTATATCAAGAAATTCGGCTATTTTGGGCAGACTATTTGAAGGAAAATTAAAATGTTGTCTTGCTACTCTTAACGTATCTACAATCGGCAAAACAGGCAAAACAATATCACATAAAGCTAATTCCATGGCAAGAAAATTTAAGTCAAAATACGCATTGTGGCATACCAACGAACTTCCTTTAATAAGTTTCAGTATTTTATTTGCAACTTCTTCAAAAACCGGGGCATCTTTAACCATATCATAAGTTATGCAGTTAACGGCTTGAGCCCCGTATGAAATGGGCCTGCAGGGATTTATTAAACTTTCCCATTTAGTTATTTTCCCGTTTTCTTCCCGCCGCAAGATTGCTATCTCGCAGATCCTGTCCCCGTTTTGCGTTGAAAGCCCGGTTGTTTCAACATCCAGGAAAGCCAAGGCAGGAAGATTACATTTGATTTTTTTCATAATTAAAATATAAAACGGTGCCTCTTGAATGATATTCGAACTTGGTTTGTTGAAAATCCGCCTGGGGTGGAAGCGAATCCGCAAGGATGATGAACTTCCT
>JAPLKN010000137.1 GCA_026388075.1 Elusimicrobiota bacterium | reverse complement strand
AATGTCTGAACATCAAGAAATGTATCCGAATCTATCATTTTGGTTGAAGGATATATTTTATAAAAAGAATTTGAAATGCTGTAGTTTGCTGAAATGCCTGACGGAAGAACAAAAACATTTAAGGGATTTGAATAGTCCATATTTCCGGAAACGGTTTCTCTATCCTCCAGCCTTGATATCTGCTGAGTGTCCGTAATTGAGCGTGAATAAGTTCCGCTGAACTGCGGCAGTTTGTTTCCAAGTTTCATAGATGTTTGACCGGACCCTGAATAGGTTATAACTCTACCTTCATCCAGAATAGAAACAAGGTTATTTTGAGATTGAACGATTGACGGCTGTATGGTTCTTACTCTTGACAATTGGGCACTTATCGGAAACAAATTTAAACCCGAGACATTTACGCCACCGAAAATAAAACGCCCGTTGTCTTCCAGGTAATCCCGGTCGTAAATCCCGGGAGAAAAAGTTTGGAAATTCCTTTCTATTTCTTTTCGCCCTCCGCCAACGGTCATCTGCCCTATTTTCTTGGATCCGGGCAAAGTTAAATCAATGTTAACTTTCCTTGCCTGGCCTTCTTTTTTGAATGAATCCGTGACAAAAATATCGTTGACCCATATTTCGCCGGACTTAGGACCGGTTGTCCGAACACCAACTTTGATTTGGTTGATATTATTTAAGGATGGAGAACCCACTGATGCAATGGCCCCGTTTGAATCCATAGAAACCCAGTGGTCGGCCCTGCCTGCTGCGCCATCCTGCCTGATAATAATTCTGTGCCAATTGTTAGCCCAATCGGAAGTAATAGGAACGCTATATTCATAATAATTAGAATCATTCCCGCAGGCCCGGATAAAAAATACATCTCCAGTTGCCCCTTTTGAGTAAACAAAAAATTTCAAATAACGATAAGCGGAAAAATCATAAGGCCTTCCAGTATAAATTTCTTTTGCGCCCAACTCAGTTGCGCTGGCAGCCGAGATATTGTAGCTGATAGAAAGCGCCTGTTCCTTTCTTTTCAAGTCTTCGGAAGAATTTGCACTGTCATATAACTGCTGATAATCGTAGTTACTTACCAACGAAACATAATTAGGGTCATCGGTATTTATTGCTGAAATTGTTATCGAACTCCCCGAAACTTCCGTTGCCAGCGATTCCCATCTATTGCCCACAATAGAAAGTTCTGCCAAAGAAATTGTACCCGACTCATTGGAAGTTCCTTTTATTGTAACCCTAACCTGCCGTATATTTTTCCAGTCCTGCGGAAACGCGATATTTAGCGGAATTCTGAATAATTTCCATCCTGTCCAGTCAACATTTGCATGCGCCACGCCGTTTACATCCGTAATTGTTTTCCCATCCGTCGGGCCGTATGGGCCCGGGAATGCTGAAACATCCAGGGTATCAAGTATTCCGTTGGCGTTAAAATCTTCAGTATCTAACCTTCCATTATTTGCCCCGTACAAGGAATAGGTTGCATCGGGATTACGGAACTGCCAGCCAATATCTTCTCCAAGATCAAGAGTACCGCTATTATTTTTGTCTTCAGTCCTCAAACTTCCCAAACTATCAACATCCTCATTGAAGGTTCCGTACTCAATAGACAGATTTTCGCCTTTACCGTCTCCTTTTATCCAGGTTTCAATATACAATTTTTTAGAATAGTCCAGCCCTTCTTTAGAAATGGCCTGCACCAAAGACAGTTCATTTTGACGGGTTAAATTATAATCAATATTTAAAATCTGCTGTTTTTCATCCGCAATATTTTCAAGGTTGGAACTTATATCTCTCTTATAAACCTCCTGCCTTGAAACAGAGATATCACCCAGATAAAAAGGTACTTTTAAAGGCGAGGCTGAAGGAAGCCAAGCCTCTTGAAAAAACGAAACCGAATCAGCCTGCTGAATTCCCTCCATTGACTCAATAACCGCCTTATCCATAATGTTAGGATTTTGCACGCTTAAAGCATATTCGCCGGAAACTGACATTTTTAAAGGAGTATATGGAATTTTCATATCAGATAGACGCGAATCAACTTCGGCAACCATCAGGCTGGAAGGCGTGTTCCTGATGTCAGGAACACTTTGCGTTTGCGAGGTAAAATCATAGATAAAACTCGTGCCGATAAAAACATTTTGGGTCAGTGATAGTTCAGACCTTAATCCTATTAAAGTTGAGCCTCCGGAACTTCCGAAAGGGGCGTAATCGTACGAAATATCTATAACTGTATCATCCGTAATTTTATCTACATCATAGAATGTTACAAGACCCGCATCATAGTCAATAAAATAATCCTGATTATTTTTTAGAACCCTGCCGTCCATAACCACTTTTTCCGACTGAGGCACAATACCCGGCCTTAAAGAAATAATTTTTATTCGATAGCGGTACTCGCAATAGATATTATACCTGTGGTTGTTGATTGTATATAAATCATCGGGGAATGGCTTGGAATCCGCGGGATCAAAATAAACTATACCGTTATCAAAATCCGCATTCATATTTATCGGGACACCGACCTGCGGAGGATATATCGGAACGGGTTTTCCCCCCGGCTCAATTGAAGAAGGAATATTGTTGCTTAAATCTTTAATCTGTAAAATAAAATTTCCTCTCCCGTTATCTCTTATTATCTTCACATTTCCCAAGCTATAGAACGTTTTTAATTCCGTAGTTATTCCGACAGTATTATTCTGGTCCTTTACTATTTTCGGCTGTCCGGGCTGGGAACCGGTGTCTCTAAGCCAAGTTCCGTCAGCTTTCTGGTAGTCTACGGCAATCATATAGTTGCTGCCTAAAGGATTCCTGAAAGAAACAATCCCTGAGCGATAATCAACTATGTAGTCCTGGCCCGGAACCAGAAGATAAAAATTCCCCGAGTAGGTTGAAGTAGGCGACAAGAGAGAATCCATTATTGTAGTTGTTGTTATAATAATATTTGAACTGTTGCTAATTTTTAGGTCAGCTTGATAAATTTTTACCGTTCCAATTTTTGCCCCGTCTATTCCAGATTTAAGAGAATAATATTTTAAGGGAATATATGAAGTATCGGGTATAGTTACCCTCTGAAACTGGGTGTTTCCGGTAAAGCGCTTCACTTCTGACAAACCTTTGGTTCGACTGAAAAATGCTTTTGTTCTTAAGTTTTTATACTTTGTATCCATTTTAATACCGAAAAGCTGCCTTGAATAGCCGACAAACTCGGTTTGAGGAAGAGACATAACAATGTCTCCGAACGCCGCTTCCTGAATAAATTCATCGGGATCGCCTTTATAAACGACAGAAATATCCCTTTTATCGCTGGTTGTATCGTCAAAATCAACATTAACATTTACTTTTCTTCCGACGGTGCCTTTTATCCGGACCTGCAGCTGTTGCTCCATTGAAAAAGAAGTGGAATTAACGCGTTTCCCTTCTTCGGGCTGATCATATATAGTTGACTTTAGGCTTGAGCCGATCAATTTTCTGCCTGAAATAGATAGCTGTGATTCATAAGGAAGCTCTACCGCTAAACCTGGAGGCAACTGCTGACGGATTGAAACCGGAACAGTACTAACAGCGGGCTCTTCTTCGCCGGGCCTTAAGCCTTTTTCTTTTTTTCTTCTCATCTCATTCCACTGTTCTTTGGTATAAGAGAAGAAATTTTTGCTAGCCATATAGTCAATAAGATCCGACCCTGCTTCTATTTGAGCCGTTGTGGTAGGGATATTGAGTTGATATTCGCTTGAAGTTTCTGAAGAAAGCGGAACAAAATAATTTTCTTCTTCGGCAGGATTTTTAGTACCTGTAGAATCGTATTCTTCAAACACTTTGTCTCGTTCTGTTCCTAAAATAGAATACTTTTTTTCGGGAAAAGGAAGATTTTGTCCTCTGGCGGCAAGGTTAAAAAAGATGAAGAAAATTACAATTAGAAGGGCTGCCAATACTTGTTTCATTAATTAAAATATTTAGCTTCTTCCGGAAAGACAACTTTATATAATTAATTTATAAGTAAACCACGTTAGAGATCTGCCTCGCTCGCTTCGCTGCGAAGCGAGCCTGCGGGCGGGCAATGGGGTAAAACGCCATCTAACAGCATGATTTCAATCCGACGACAGAAGTCGCTGGCCTTCTCTAACGTGGTAAACCAAATTATTATACTTAATTTTACTTCTTTTTCCTAACCCCTACCAATATATGTGAAAATCATAAAGATTATAAACACGCTGAATATATAATAACTATTTGAAATTTTCAAGCTTAAAATATTTCTGATAATCTGAGTATATCTGAATTTTATTGACAAGATATATCAAAGCCCGCCAATAATCTTATTTCATTTTTAAAATATTTTTTAGTATAATCAAATATCATTTTAAGGAAAAAAATGCCATGAAAATCATTTGTAAATATATTATAAGAGAATTTTTAGAAGCTTTTATTTTCGGCTTGATCATATTTTCCATCATTCTTCTTTTAGACCAAATCATCCAGCTAATAAATCTGACCCTAACAAAAGGAATTTCATTATGGACAGTAACTAAACTTTTTTTGCTGATTTTACCTAATATTTTGTCCCTAACCATACCTATGGCAGTGTTGTTCGGTATTCTTATCGGCTATGGAAGGATTTCAGAAGATAATGAAATAACTGCCTTGCGTTCTTCCGGCACAAATTATAAAACCTTAACCAGCCCGATACTTATGTTTGTCATTTTAATAAGCATTTTAATGATTCCCTTTAATCATTTTTTATCCCCATCATTACACAAAAATTTCAGACAGCTCTACCAGAAAATTCTTTCGCAAAGGCCTTTTATAAGATTTGAAGAAAAGACAATAACAAATATCGGAGAATATCGATTCTATGCCCATTCGCTCAATAAGAAAAACGGAGTTTTAAAAGGTGTGAATATTTATAAATTTTCAAATCAGCTTGACGGGGCTCCGTGGAGAATAAATTCTTCTTCGGCAACAGTTATGCTCAGCCCATCAGCAGTAATTTTTGAACTTTATAATGGATACTGGCAAAACACAAATCCGAACAAGCCCGACACTCTCATCAATATGCATTTTTCTAAATATAATTTTGTAATTTTTCTAGGAGGCAAAGTTATTCCTTTTAGCCAATCTTTGCGCGAAATGACTACTCCTCAGCTGCGAAAAGAAATAAAATATTATCAATCCAAGAAAATGCCATCAAATTTTCTTGAAAATGAATTTTGGCTTAGATGGACAATGGCATTTGCACCTATCGTTTTTGCTTTTATTGCAATCCCCCTTGCACTTATTAGTCACCGGGGCGGAAAGTCGGCAGGATTCGGATTAAGCATTCTAGTAATATCTTTTTATTATATGATTTTAATTATTGCGTTAAATACGGGTGAAAAAGAATATTTACCTCCGAAATTTATTCTATGGCTTCCGAATTTAGCAATGCTTTCTTGCGGAATATTTTTCTGGAAAAGGATGATTAAAAAATAATGAAGCTTATTTATGTTTATTTAATAAAAGAATTTCTTAAACCTCTGTTTTTTAGTTCAGCGGTTTTCGGAATTCTTGTCGTTATTTCTGAATTTTTTAGGAATTTAACTTTTTACCTTGAACAAAAATCATCATTTTTTGAGGTTTTTAAATTTCTTTTTCTTAATCTTCCTTGGTGGAGTATTCAAGTCCTCCCTGTTTCAGTTTTTCTTGCAGTCTTATTTTCTCTGGGGGAGTTTGCCCGTCACGGAGAAATTACCGCTTTAAAAGCAGCCGGAATAAACCTATGGCGAATAATATCAATGTTTCTTTTCTGCGGATTAATTATCGGGCTTTTAGATTTATCTTTGAGGGAAATTGTAATTCCTCACACATCAAGAGCTGCGGATAAAATTTTGATTGAAAAGATTCATCGTGAAAGGCCTAGAAGCAGGACGGAATTTTACGATCTCGTTGTTTCCCTGCCAAGAAACGGGCGAATGACGATAGGTTATCTCAACACTAAAGATGATTACATTAAAAAGGGAGTAATAGATTTTTTTGATCCGCAATTCAATTTAATAAAACAGATTGTTTTTGAATCAGCGTATTACAAAAATAGGCAGTGGTATTTTTCCAACGGTGTAGAAAGGATTTTCAAAGAAGGCGGTTTCAATGAAAATTATTTTCAGGAAAAGATTCTAGTCCTTTATGTAAAACCCGAAGATTTTGTTTTGGATGATATCCGCCCAGAACAGAAAACTACCCGCTATTACAAAAATTATATAAGGCAGCTGGAAACTCTCGGCATTCCGTCAGAAAATGAACGAATCCAGTTTAATCTAAGGTTTTCATCCATATTCAGCTATCTGATTGCAATGTTAATCGGAATTCCTTTTGCAGTTTCTGTTTCAAAAAGATTTGGAAAAATCTTGAGTTTTATTTTTGCGCTGATTTTTGGATTTATTTATTGGGCATTTCAGGCGGTAGGCCAATCTATGGGGCAGAATAAGGTTATTTCCCCATTTATTGCTGCTTGGCTTTCAAACATAATCTTTGGATTAGTAGGATTTTATTTGCTGAGTAAGGTGCGGAAGTGACAGTGATTAGTAATTTGTGATTGGTGATTAGTAATTGGTATGTAGATACCAGGCAAATGCAAGAAAATCCTTTGATGTTATCTAATTACCAATTACTAATTTCTAATTACTGAAATCAACGGACAATAGCGAGTTTTCCGACACTTGTTTCATTATCAGCTTTTATGCGGTATAAATATATCCCCGGAGCAACGTTTTTCCCGTCTTCATTTTTTCCGTCCCAATCGTACTCATAAAACCAGTTATAATCTTTTGATTTATCAACTTTCAATGCTATTTTGTCTTTAGTTACAGATTTTATTTTCTCGCCCGCAAGATCATATAAAGTCAACTCCAGTTCCCGCGGAGGGCGCGAAGCTTTTAGTACGATTGTTGTAATTATGCCAAGGGAGCTCCTCGGATGAGAATACCCTATCCCCGCGGGATTAGGATAGTTAATAAGTTTTTTTAAGTTTAGTCCCGACTCAGCCGATATCATTGCCAGAGTTCCGCTTGCAGATCCGCCGGTAATCAAAATCCCCGCAATTGAAATACCCGATTCAATCCCCTCAAAACTGTTAGACAAAGGAGTAGTAAAATTATCTCCTGAAACAAAGGCATTTGAAGCCTGCCCCGGCGCAACAAAACTTCCGTTAGCCTCAACAAGATCAATCCCCAAGTGAGGTTTCCCGGAATTTATATCGTTATTTGACAGGCGTGTAGTATTTGAAGCAATAGCATCGTCTATATGCCATATAACAAGGCCTGTCCCGGGTATTTTCTTATCATATACCGCTCCCGCTGCGGTGGTATTTCTGTATTCAGCAACAAAATATTCTGAAGAGGATGCAACTTCAATAGGCAATTTGTAAAAACCCAGCGGTTGTGATGTTTCAATAGAATTCCAGGTTAAAGCGCTGTTTGCCGTAGATCCGATACGAGACGACAAATCAAGAAATCCCAGATAATTTTTACACCAGGGGTCAAGATGAGGAGGATTGATTCCCGTATTATCTACACCGTATGGATAATCCATCAAAGTCCATGTGCCGCAAACGCTTTTTCCGCCCAAAACTGAAGTATCGTAAATATCCGGCAGTCCAAGCTGGTGGCCGTACTCATGGCAGATAACTCCTAGAGGGCTTGTCCCAACGGGGGCAAGTTCAGGAACAACAGTAAAACCGTTAAACGATTTACCGTTTACCGAAAAGTTCATTGGATAAAAAGCCGACCATATATCTTCAGATGTGCCATGCATTTCTTGTCCTTGTCCGGCATGAAAAATCATAATATGATCATATAGGGCATAGTTAATATCTCCCGATGAAATATTAACCGTATCCGTTAAAAGTCTTTGATAATCTGCGTCGGTTTCATGGTTATAATTACTGATTGCAGAAAGAGTATAGGTGCTTGCGCTGACGGTCGCAGAAGCCGTAAAAAGTGTATAAGAATTTTCGCCAAAATAGTCTCTCATTTGTTGAAAAAAAACTTCAGCATCGGTTTTTCCGGCTGCCATGTCCTTAAGAAAAAACTTATCCGAAAACTGAACCCTCACAACAATGATTTGCTTTGTTGTTGGAGGTGTTAACCCAAGTTTTCCGGGGGCTCTCACGGCGCCAACTTTTTCAAGAGACTTCAATTGCTCTGCCGTCATTGTCCTTTCAGTGTTTGCAATATTAGGGTTTTCTTTTCTCCATTCCCAATTTATCGGAGGCGCGGCAAAAAGAAAATCTGCTGAAAGAAAAATAACGAAAAACAATAATACTATAAAATATTTTTTCATATTTTAAAATTAACCTCCACCCAGTCCGCCCCGCCACAGGCGGGGTATCAGACGTATAGGTTATTTTCTTCCTCTCCATTGATGGGAGAGGCCTCGGCTCATAGGAGCCTATGGCTCCGAGAGATTGAGGTGAGGGTGAAAGTTATTTTAGCCCCCTCATCCTCGCCTTCTCCCTCATGGGGAGAAGGAATATTTCGGTAAAAGCCCAGCAAGCTGGGCGGAATAATGCAAGTTTGTCAAAAAAGAAGCGGATTTGTTACTTTCCTTGCTTAACAATAGAAAGACAAACCCGCTTCATAAAAAATCACTTAAAATTTATCCACGCACCAAAAACCACGGGTTTACCCGTGGATGTCATGCCTGAGGCAGATCTCGCCCGCCGGCAGGCGCGGCGCCTTGGGCGGAAATGGTCTTTGGTGCGGTCCGCCGCGGCGGACGCTCCACGAGCAAGCGGGGAGCGAATCCCGTTATCTTTGAGATACCACGGGCTTGCCCGTGGAGCTTCATTTTTGCGGCACAAATTTGTTCTTTATAGGCGCTTTTTTATTTGGAGAAACTGACTTTTTAACCGGAGCAGTAGCCGCAGATGCAGCTGCTTTTTGTGTCGGTTCATCAGTTTTTATTACCTCTGCCGGTTTCGTCTTAACTGTTTCCGTAGAAGAAACAACAGTTTTGACCGGCTCTGCAATAACCTTAACGGTAGTTGTAGATATGTTGGTTACAAGCACAGTTGAGGTAGAAACAGCCTGTTCAAAGGAAGGGACTACGGCTTGAGCAGTTGTTCCTGAAGCAAGATTTGGTTTAATTTCCTCTTTTTTGGGTTCCACCGCTGCAGCTTTTTGCTGTTCCTGTTCTGCTTTCACATCTTTTCCGTAAGCGCGGCCTTTTGAATCACCCCAGCTTAAAGCAATAGATATTCTATGATTTGTTTCTGCAATTTGGCCCGCATATGCTCCTAATTCATCAGTCCAATAAGCATAATCTGCCCTCAATCCTAAATAAGGTATTCTTGCGCCCAAGCCTAATGTAGGATATCCGGAATTAAAGCCTCCCCGTAAAGATAACGGGCCCCATCTGAATTCAGCGCCAAGATGAAGTTTTTTCCAGAAATAATCCGATACCACTCTTTCCTCTGAACTTAAAATATCTCTTACATCGGCCAGCAACAAAATTCTATCCTTGGTATTTATATATTTTTTCGGCCAGTAATATATTTTTGAAGGGATAAAAGCTGTACCCATGTTCCATTCGGAATTTATCATGCTGTTATATGCAGGCTTACTGAGTTTCCCGGGATCAGTTGTATTAACCGCATCATACTTTAAAGTTGTTCCTCCCAGATCCGTTATCTGCAGGCCGAAATTCCATCGCGAGTTCGGCTGATAAAGGGTTCCTATATCAAAACCCATGCCATTTCCCATTTGAAGCTGCGGACTAATATTGTCCAGTTCAAGCACAGATTTTGTCTCGTCTATTTTTCCCCTCATAATATATTTAACATTTGCGCCGACAGATATTTTTCCGGGTATGTTGTAAGGAAGAGAATCAAACCGGTGCGCGAGAGGAACCGCGCCGATTACATCGGCTTTTCCCCAATAATTTAAATTCGGAATAAGAATACCCGACCTGAACTGAAAACCAACATTAGCCTCGTCAAAAACTCCTATACCCCAGGAAAGAAACTTTTTACCGGGAGTAAGGTAACTAAAGTTTGGAAATCCCAGCGTGATTCTAGTTTTATATTTTGTAATTTTGTTGTTAATATCAGTAATTACCTGATTTTTGTCGATGATATTTAACTTATCAAAATTCTCAAGTTTATCTTTATTGTCGTTATAATATTGATAAAAATTCAGAGAATCATTAGTAATGCTTACAGGCAGTTCAAAAAGTGTGAATTCGCTTCCCGTTCTTTGGGTTATACCGGCAGGATTGTAGAAAAACGCATTTTTGTCATCAGCTAAAGCCACAAAAGCGCCGCCCATAGCTAAAGGCCGTACACCTCTAATAAAGACCGGGTCTTCTTTTGCTAAAGCAAAAGAAGGAGTTAAAATCAGCACTGACAATAATATTGCAGATAAAAACCTAAATTTTTCCATTTCTTTCTCCCATTATTTATGAATTTAAATAATAATCATAATTCAAATCTATTGTGGTCACAGGCAAGCTGTTGAACAAAGATTTTATGTCTGACTGTATATTGGCAATAGCTGCATCTGAAGAAAGGTTAAGCTTTGCGATAACAACTAATAACCTATGATACGCGCTTACCAGATCCTTCGCAGCGGAACGCATTTCAGAAGTGTCCCCAGCACCGCTTTGAGAATAGTCATTTTGAAAATCTATGCCCGAATTATGAGCGGTAATTGCTGCACGCAAAACAAGGCAAAAAGCTATATTGATATTCAAATCCGGATTGTCCGGGCTGACGCTTCCATCACCCTGGCCTTTTATGATTTTCAGAAGATATTTGTTTGACAGTATATCATTAACCGCCGCCGAAATTTTATCAATCTTTTGCATTATCGTATCAGGAAGCATTGAAGCAGAAGAAGAAAAATACGGTGCTTTCGCTAATTCTGCAATTGCGGGAGAAAGTCTTGAAGGGGCGGCAGAGGGAGCGCTTTGTTGTTGAATGAGATTTGCAACCAAACTTGATATATCTAACCCGGCATCGCCGAGTTTAGCAGCCGAATAACCGTATATCGCTTCTGAGTTTCCGGGCTCTGACTCCAGAATTTTGGAGTAATATTCAAGCGCTTTTGCATAATCTTTATTCTGCAGAGCAGAATATGCATCCGAAGACAGCGAGCTTACATTGGAACCTGACCCAGTTTTATGCGACCATCCGAAAATATTGTTATCGCCGCAACCGGTTAAGAAAAACATTGCAAAAAATACTAATGATAGTAATATTGCACTTAATTTCTTATCCATAATCTCCCTCCCTGTTATTTCTTTGTTGTTCAAAAGCATTTTGATTATATAACTACATTACCGTTTTGTCAATATCGTATTTGAGCTGTCAACCTTCATCGCTCGGCTTTCAGCAACTGCTCATATTCACAACTTCCAATCCCTAAAGTTCTGTCTCACCAGTTATCCAGTTCTTAATACTTTGATTCCGTCGTTTCTGTTTTTGACACTATATGCTTTTTTTGTTAGAATTACTCGTTCAAATTTATATTAAACCCAAATTTTGCAACAGATTGCAAAATTTGTCCTGAAGGGGCAGCCCGTCACCGACGAGCTGGGTTAACCCCGCACCATTTATAACTTGTTCAATTAAATGTTTGCAGGGGTTTCCAGCTTACACTCTTTTAAAGTGCTTCATTTTTCAGCATTTTTCAATGGTGCGGCACTGCGTGCAGATTTTTCTATTGAAAAATCTGGGTTAAAAATGAAAAAAGGAATTTTTATCACATTTGAAGGAATTGACGGCTGCGGAAAAAGCACGCAGTCTAAGCTCATTTACGACTATTTGAAAAAAAATGGCCATAAAGTCGTTTACACCCGCGAGCCCGGCGGCACAAAGTTTGCAGAATATATAAGAAATATTTTGCTTAATCCAAAAAATCAGATTTCCCCTTTGGCTGAACTTTTTTTATATGAGTCGGGCCGGGCAGAACACGTTAAAAGGACAATATTGCCCGCAATAAAATCAAAAAGTATCATCATTTGCGATAGGTTTTTTGACGCTACAATAGCATATCAGGGCTATGGGCGAGGGCTAGATATAAAAATGATTGAAAAACTAAATTATTTTGCTTCTCAGGGGATAATCCCCGATCTTACAATTTTGCTGGATATCTCGGCCTCCGAAGGGCTTAAAAGGGTAAAGAAACTCAAAAAAAACGATCGCATGGAAAAAGAAAAAATTTCTTTTTATAATAAAGTCCGCAGGGGATACCTTTTGCTGGCCAAAAAATTTCCGAAAAGAA
>JAPLKN010000136.1 GCA_026388075.1 Elusimicrobiota bacterium | reverse complement strand
TGGCTCAGGAACAAAAAAAGCTTCTAATGGTTATAGCATTTTAAAGGTTCTTGTAGGTGAAACTGAAGGGATTCCATATTATCAAACGGATGAAGTTGTTGTTTTAGAAACAAATATTGATGATATGGACCCGAGAGTTTATCCTTATGTAATGGATAAGCTATTTGAAGCCGGGGCAAAAGATGTTTGGTTTACTCAAGTGTTGATGAAAAAAGGCAGGCCGGGAATAGTTTTATCGGCTTTATGCCAAAAAAATAATGAAAAAGCATTGCTGGACATAATTTTTAAAGAAACAACGACGCTTGGTATCCGCCGTTTTGAAGTCCCCAGATATTTTCTAAAAAGGGAAGTCAAAGGGGATAAAAAAATAGCTTATTTTTCAAAGGGAAAATCGAAAATAAAGTCAGAATTTGAAATTGTAAAAAAGAAGGCGGTTAAATCCGGACAACCTCTTTCTGATATGCTTACCTGACCTTGACAATCGACGCTAAAAATAGTTAAATTTGTGTTCATTTTTTGATTTTTTTAGTGAGCTTAGAACATTTTCTTACTTTGCGGTTCGGCTATGCTCACCACATTGCCTAAGGCAATGGTGCGGTACCCAAGTGGCTAAGGGAGAGGTCTGCAAAACCTTTATTCGCCGGTTCAAATCCGGCCCGCACCTTTAAAGACGGTACATAGTAGTTAGTACTTGGTACTTGGAAAAGACAAAACAAATGACGGCACATAGTACTTAGTCCTTGGTACTTGGGAAAGGAAAACAAAAAGTCGCTCATAGTACTTAGTACATAGCAAATAGTGAAAAACATGGATAAGATAAAGAGTTTTAAAGAACTTAGGATTTGGCAAAGGGGAATAGAGCTAGTTAAAGATATTTACCTTTTAACTGAGAAATTTCCCAAAGAAGAATTATATGGAATTACTTCACAGATGAGACGTGCATCCATTTCTATACCTTCTAATATCGCAGAAGGATTTAAGAGAAACCATAATAAAGAATTTGTTCAGTTTTTGCACTTAGCAATGGGATCCGCTGCTGAATTGGAAACTCAATTAATCATAGCAAAAGAAATTGGTTTTATTAACAGCGAAAAACTTATTTTAGTTTCAAACAAGCTTGATTCTTTGTCCAAAATGACAACGTCTTTGCTTAATAAAATGAGTTGTTAGTTTTTTACTAAGTACCAAGTACTATGTACTCTGTACTGTCGTTAACGCCCGGTTAGCCCAGTTGGTTAGAGCGCTTCCTTGACATGGAAGAGGTCACAGGTTCGAGTCCTGTATCGGGCAGTTTTCTGTAAAATTCAAAGTTAAAAATTCAAAATTCAAAATTAGAGGGAAATATGACCGAAAAAAAATACGATTTAGACCAAGGTCGCCATAGGGCCTTCTATTGAAGACGGTTTTTACTATGATTTTGACCGTCTTACGCATTTCGTGCCTGAAGACCTCATAAAAATTGAAGAAAAAATGAAAGAAATAATTAAATCAAATTATGCATTTGAAAAGTCTGAAAAAGAGAAAAAAGATGCATTGAAATATTTTAAAGATAAAGGGGAAAAATATAAGGTAGAAATAATAGTAGAAATTCCTGAAAACAAAGTGACATTTTATCAAACCGGAAATTTTGTGGATCTTTGCCGAGGGCCGCATATACCTTCTACGGGCGAGGTAAAATATTTCAAACTTCTTTCTCTTGCAGGTGCCTATTGGCGGGGGGACGAAAAACGCGAACAGCTTCAGAGAATTTATGGAACCGCTTTCTTTACGAAAGACGAATTGCATAAATATCTTGAACGACTGGAAGAGGCAAAGAAGCGCGATCACCGAAAACTGGGAAAAGAGCTTGATCTCTACTCGGTTAATGAAGACGTCGGGTCCGGCCTTGTCTTATGGCACCCGAAGGGTGCCCGGGTGCGTCTTGAGATAGAAGATTTTTGGCGAAAACAGCATCTTGAGCACGGTTACGAAATTGTCTATACTCCGCACATTGGTCGGAGCGTTCTTTGGGAAACTAGCGGGCATCTGGATTTTTACAAAGAATACGTGTATTCTCCGATTAAGGTTGACAATCAGGATTTCTATGTTAAGCCTATGAACTGCCCGTTTCACATAAAGATGTATCAGAACAGTTTGTATTCCTATCGCGACTTGCCGGTCAGGTGGGCCGAACTGGGAACCGTTTATCGCTACGAAAAAAGCGGTGTGCTTCACGGCCTACTGAGAGTCAGGGGATTTACACAGGACGATGCCCATATCGTCTGCAGTCCCGAACAGGTCTCGGACGAAGTACGGCAGGTGATACGTTTCTGTATCGCGATGCTGAACGCTTTCGGTTTCAAAGACTTTTCTCTGTATCTTGCGAATAAGCCCAAGGCGGGTTCCGTCGGCTCCGATGAAAACTGGAGCAAGGCAACAAAAGCTCTTGAACAGGCAGTTGAAGCGGAAGGACTTAAATTCACGGTTGATGAAGGCGGAGGGGCATTTTACGGTCCTAAAATAGATATTAGGATCAAAGATGCTCTTAATCGTGAATGGCAGTGCTCGACAATTCAGTTTGATTTTAATCTTCCCGAGCGCTTTGACATGACGTACATAGATCAGTCGGGCAATAAGGCGCGGCCTTACATGATACACCGTGCTCTGATGGGATCGCTGGAGAGGTTCTTTGGGGTGCTTTTAGAGCATTATGCCGGCGCGTTTCCGGTCTGGCTGGCAGCGACTCAAGCGGTCGTGATGAACATTACGGACAGCCAGCTTGACTACGCGAAATCAGTTGTCAACAAGATGAAGGCAGCGGGTATCCGCGTGCGCCTCGATGGCCGAAACGAAAAAATCGGTCTCAAAATCCGGGAAGCGAGCCTGGAAAAAGTGCCGTACATTCTGGTGGTGGGAGATAAAGAAAAAGAGATTCAGTCGGTTGCTGTGCGGGCTCGTGGAAACAAGGATCTTGGCGTTCAAAAAGTTGATGATTTCATAAAACAAATTCAAAGAGAAGCTCAGCATCCAAAGCTTGACTTTGTTTGACAAAAACATCTATATTTTATAAACTGTTTCATGAAATTAAGAAAGAAGCCGTCCCGGCTCACCTGTACCATAGATTGGGAACAGGTATTAAAAATTATATGAAATATTACAGAGGTATTTCTATATAAAGTTTTTGATGGGATGGCAATAATCTGCCATCCTTTTTTATTAACAGGCCCTTAACGGGCCAAAAGGAGGACTACCGTAGAAAAAAGATTACGAATTAATCAGTACATAAGGGTACCGCAGGTAAGACTTATAGATGAGGACGGTTCACAGATAGGGCTTAAAACTATCGCTGAAGCTCTTGCTTTAGCAAGAGAAAAAGGCAAAGATCTTGTTGAGATTGCGCCTCAGGCAACTCCGCCTGTTTGCAAGATAGTTGAATTCACGAAATTTAAGTATGAAGAAGAAAAAAGGGAAAAAAGTGCCAGAAAAAAACAGAAAGTAGTTCATCTGAAAGAAGTAAGAGTTTCACCCAGGATTGGAGAACATGACCTTAAGATAAAAATTAAGCATGCAAGGGAGTTCCTTCAAAATTCAGACAAAGTCCAATTTACCGTAATGTTCAGGGGAAGGGAGTCCAGCCATAAAGAATTGGGTATTGCTCTGGCAGATAGAATTAAATTGGATTTGACTGATTTGGCCGATATAGAACGAAACTCATCGATGTTAGGCAATCGTCTTATTTTCGTGTTAACTCCCAAGAAATAATAAAAGCAGTGGTAAGTGTTAAGGGGTAAGAAGTAAGTTTAAAGATTTTTCAAAGCTTAATCCTTATCACTTACTACCACTTATCACTTTTTTGAAAAGGGGAAATTAAAATGCCAAAAATGAAAACGCACAGCGGTGCAAAAAAAAGATTTAAAGTAACAAAAAGCGGTAAAGTAAAACACAAAAAAGCCGGTTTAAGGCATCTTTTAACGGGGATGTCCGCAAACAGGGGCCGCAGGCTAAAAAAAATGGATGTATTGGATTCTGGGGAGGTTAAGGTTATTAAAAAATATCTTCCGTACGCTTTTTAAAGGTTAAAAAATATTTTAAAGGGAGTTTTTTATGAGAGTAAAAAATGTTGTTTACACAAGACAAAGAAAAAAGAAAATTTTTAGAAGAGCAAAAGGTTATTATTCCAACAAACGAAATAGATGGAGAATGACTATACAGCAGTATGAAAAGTCTATGCGGCATGCATATAGAGACCGCAAGGACAGAAAAGGAGTGTTTAGAAGCATTTGGATTACGAGGTTAAACGCTGCGGCAAGGCAGGAAGGACTTTCATACAGCCGTTTTATCGCCGGCTTGAAAAAAGCAAATATAATTATTGACAGAAAAATGCTTGCAGATTTAGCAGTTAGCGAAAATGATTCGTTTAAACAATTGACGGAAATAGCAAAAAGCAGTCTTGCAAGCTAGTTTATTTTCTGATTACAGAAATAAATATCTCTAAGAAAATATTTGTGAAAAGTTTTACAGGTATTTCAAATGAATGATTTAGAAACAATTTCAAAAGAACTTAAATATAAAATAGTTTCTGCTGATTCAATAGAAAAGCTGGAAGAACTTAAAATACAAGCGCTTGGCAGAAAGGGAATTATCACGGAAATTTTAAGAAGCTTATCTAACCTTCCTCTCGAAGAAAGAAAGACCACCGGTGAAAAAGCAAATACGCTTAAAAAAGAAATTGAAACAATCTTAGATTCTAAAATAAAAGAATTAAGAACAAAACTGTTGGCGAAATCAATTGCTTCCGAAAAAGTAGATATCTCTCCAGCTCTTGCTTTTCCGTTTGACATTTCTCATAAACATCCTTTAAAACAAACGCTTGATGAAATAATTAAAATATTTAAATCTCTTGGATTTTCTATCGCTGAAGGGCCTGAAATAGAAACTGATTGGTATAATTTTGAAGCATTAAATATTCCGAAGGATCATCCGTCGAGGGATGCACAAGATACTTTTTATCTGGAAGATATGAATAAGCTGCTAAGAACTCATACTTCTCCGGTGCAAATCCGCGTAATGGAAAAACAAAAACCTCCTGTAAAGGTTATTGTGCCGGGAAGAGTATTTAGAAATGAAGCGACGGATGCATCCCACTCGGCTACGTTTCACCAGATAGAAGGCCTTTATGTAGATAAAAAGGTTACATTTGCCGATTTAAAAGGGACATTAGTCCTGTTTGTTCACAAATTGTTAGGACCGGATGTGGCTGTGCGGTTCATACCCTCATATTTTCAGTTCACGGAGCCTTCTGCGCAAGTGGATATTCAGTGTATTATCTGCAAGGGCAAAGGATGCAGGGTATGTAAACACACAGGATGGCTTGAGATGCTCGGCTGCGGAATGGTGCATCCGAATGTTTTTAAATCTGTCAATTATGAAACGGGAAAATATACAGGGTATGCTTTCGGTATTGGGCTTGAAAGATTTGTAATGCTTCTATACGGAATAGACGACATGCGGCTTTTGTACGAAAATAATCTGAGATTTTTGAGGCAATTTTGAAACAGCAGGGATAAGTGGTAAGCGGTAAGTTATAAGTCAAAGACAAAAACATAAAATCCTTAAAACTTAATCCTTATCCCTTACCCCTTATCCCTTACCCCTTATCACTTAAGATAAAAATATGCTAATTTCTTTTAACTGGTTAAGCGAATTTATTGAACTTGATGAAAGCCCTAAGGAAATAGCGGCGATCCTTACATTTCTGGGGCTTGAAACAAAGGTTCTTGAGAAATCGCTGTTTGATTCACCGAAAATAATAACCGCAAAGGTTCTTAATGTCCAGAAGCATCCCAATGCGGACAAACTTTCCGTATGCCAAGTTACAGATGGGTTAAAAGATTATTCAATTGTCTGCGGAGCTCCGAATGTCGCAAATAACCAGATTGTAGCCCTTGCTCTGGAAGGAGCGGTTCTTCCGGGCGGGCTTGAAATAAAAAAGGTGGTTTTGCGTGGAATACCTTCGGAAGGAATGATATGTTCGGAAAAAGAACTGGGATTAGCGAAGTCCTCAAGCGGCATAATGGTCCTTGCTCAAGATACTCCTTTAGGAAAGCCTTTAAAGGATATTTTTAGAAGCAAAGACGCAATGCTTGAAATTGAAATAAATTCAAACAGGCCTGACTGTCTGAGCCACTGGGGAGTAGCAAGAGAACTTTCGGCAAAACTAAATAAAAAAATAAGATTCCCGCAAATCGTCAAGAAGGCTATAAAAGATAAAGTCAAAATTTCCGTTGAGGATTATGATCTTTGTCCAAGATATATTGGCTGTAAAATTTCGGGAGTTGAAGTAAAATCCTCACCTAAATGGCTTGCAGAAAAATTGGAAAAGTGCGGTCTTCGGCCGATCAATAATATTGTGGATATAACTAACTATGTTTTGCTCGAGCTTGGGCATCCGCTTCACGCTTTTGATTATGATCTGCTTTCGGGCAACGAGCTGATCGTTAGAAAAGCGAGGAAGGATGAAAAAATACTTGCTCTTGACGGGAAACAATATAAGCTGAGCAATTCAATGCTTGTCATCGCCGACAATAAAAATCCTCAGGCAATAGCCGGCGTGATGGGAGGAGAGGATTCGGGAGTTACTGAGAAAACCAAGACAATTATTCTTGAAAGTGCCGTATTTTTTCCTTCAAGCATAAGGCGGACTTCAAAAAACCTTAATCTTTCTACGGATTCTTCTTACAGATTTGAAAGAGGCACAGGATGGACAGTTGCAGAGATAGCTTCCTGGCGAGCCATAGATCTGATACTTCAGATTGCAGGCGGAAGAATTGACGGAAGAATTGACATAAAAGAAAAGGAATTGAAGCCTGTCATTATTAAATTGCTTCATAGCAGAGTTGAAGATACCCTTTGTTACAAAATAAACGAAAAAGAAATTAAAAAAATATTTGCGAATATGGGTATGAAGGTTTTAAAAAACAGCAATAAGACCTATACAGTTGAAATACCTTCATGGCGGCTTGATTTAAATCAGGACGTAGATCTTATAGAAGAGATTGCCCGTGTAAAAGGATACGAGCATATTCCCACAAATATTATCCCTCTTATGCCGGACGTTTCGGCAGAAAAAGACAGGAAATCAAAAGAAGAAGATATTAGCAATAAACTATTCGGGCTGGGTTTTTCTGAAGCATTAAATTATAGTTTTTGCGAGCAGAAGGAGCTTTCTAGATTCGGACTAATATCATTATACCGGATTGCAAATCCGTTATCTAAAGAAAATGAGGTATTAAGGCCCAGTTTACTGCCGTTGCTTTGGAGAAACCTTATACTAAATATTAACCAAGGATTCGACCGGATAAAATTATTTGAAACCGGAACGGTATTTAAAGAAAACGGCGAGAGAAAATCACTCGGAATAATATTATGCGGAAAACTTCTGCCGGAATGGCGGAGTTCTGAAACCGGTAAGAAAGAGCAGGAGTACAATTTTTACCATATTTCGGGAATAATAAGAAATATTCTTAGCGGTTTTAGTTTGGATCTGAAGTTTGCCGTAAACAATAATATTTCGTCTTATTTTCATCCCGGAAAATGTGCGAAAATATATGCAAATAACGAAGTTATCGGTGAATTCGGAATAATAAAACCTGAGATTCAAGGTGATTTGGAGTCCGAAACATGTTATGCTGAAATAGATTTGACTTCCCTGGATAAGATTGTTAAATGGAAAAAGCTTTATTATAAGCCGATAATTAAACATCCGGCAGTTAAAA
>JAPLKN010000135.1 GCA_026388075.1 Elusimicrobiota bacterium | reverse complement strand
ATACGGGTTACAGAAGCTGTTTTTATCGTAAAGTAGATCCTTCCGGAAAAAATAATATTGTAGGGAAAAAAATATTAGATCCGGCAAAAAAATATAAAAAATGATTAAAAATATTTATCCATTATTTGAAGAATTTAACGTTTTGTCCAAGCAGGGCAGTCTTATACCGGTATACAAGGAAATTCTAGCAGACCTTGAAACGCCTGTTTCAACCTATCTTAAACTTTGCGGCGAAAAAAAATATTCGTATCTTTTGGAAAGCGTTGAAGGCGGCGAAAGGTGGGGCAGATATTCTTTTATTGCGTGGGATCCTAAATTTATTTTTCAAAGCAAGGGAAAACAATTTTCTATTTTTAAACCGGGGAAAAAAATAGTATGGAATACAGCTGATGATCCTCTTTTACAATTAAAAGAGCTAATGTCCGAATATATCCCCGTTGACGTCAAAGGTCTGCCAAGGTTTTGGGGCGGCGCGGTAGGCTATGTTTCTTACGATATGGTAAGGTTTTTTGAAAATCTTCCTAACAAACCGAAAGATGTTTTGAATCTTCCTGACAGCGTTTTTCTTATTACAGATAAAATGGTGATTTTTGACCATCTTTCCCATACCCTAAAAATAGTAGTCTGCGTAAATTTTAAAGATAAAAAATCTATTTCAACACATTATAAAAAAGCTGAAGAAGAAATCAAAAAAATTGAAAATCAGCTGAAGAAACCTTTAAAAAGCAGAAACATAAAAAAGTTTATTTCCGGAAACGTTAATTCCAATATAGGGAAAAAAGAGTTCTGCAAGAAAATTGAAAAAACGAAACACTACATAAAAATCGGGGATATAATTCAGTCTGTTATATCACAGCGTTTTGCCCGAAAAACTAATGCCGACCCTTTTGATATTTACAGGGCTTTGAGGCTTATCAATCCGTCTCCTTATATGTATTTTTTAAAAAATGACGGTTTTGAAATAATCGGATCTTCTCCCGAAATTTTGGTCCGAAAAGAAGATTTAAAAGCCGAGACTCGTCCGATAGCAGGTACCAGGCCTCGCGGCAAAAGTGAAGAAGAAGAGTTAAAGCTGGCCATAGAACTTCAGAACGATCCTAAAGAATTAGCCAAACGCCTCATCTTATGGTAATTGAAAAATATTCCCATGTTATGCATAATGTTTCTTCCGTAGAAGGGTTTTTAAGACCAGGCACGGATTCGTTTGAACTTTTTAAAGCATGTTTTCCTGCAGGAACAGTTTCAGGTGCTCCTAAGGTGAGGGCCATGGAAATAATTGATGAGCTTGAACCGGAAGCAAGAGGCCCTTACGCCGGGGCTGTGGGATATTTTTCGTTTTCGGACAACATGGATATGGCTATAACAATCAGGACCATAGTTTTAAAAAATAAAACTGCGTATGCCCAGGCGGGAGCGGGTATTGTTGCAGACTCAATCCCTGAAAAAGAGTATCTGGAAACAAAAAATAAGGCTGCAGCCCTTTTTGCGGCTTGCGATTTAGCCGAACGCGGACTTGAAACATGATTTTGGTTATTGATAATTACGATTCGTTTGTTTATAACCTGGTACAATATCTTGGCGAATGGGAAAAAAATATCAGGGTATTCAGAAACGATAAAATTTCTGTAAAAGAAATTGCTGAATTAGATCCTGACTATTTGCTTATATCTCCCGGACCGGGGAATCCGAAGCAGGCAGGAATTTCAATTGAAACTATTAAAACGTTCGCAGGAAAAATTCCGATTCTGGGTGTTTGTCTCGGGCATCAATGCATAGGGGAAGCTTTCGGGGGAAAAATTGTCAGGGCAAAACAGCTTATGCACGGGAAAACGTCCTTGATATATCACGACGGAAAAACAATTTTTAAAGGGATATCAAATCCTTTTGAAGCTACGCGGTATCATTCCCTTTTAGTTGAGAAAAGGTCAGTTCCTGATACCTTAGAAATTTCCGCTTGGACTTCCCAGGGTGAAATTATGGGGCTTCGCCACAAAAAATTTCTTGCGGAAGGAGTTCAGTTTCATCCCGAATCCATTTTAACTATTGAAGGCAAGAAAATACTTTCAAATTTTCTAAGGTTGAAAAAGTAAAATGATTAAAGAATCTATTGCAAAAATCGTAAAGAATGAAAACTTAAGTGAAAGCGAAGCCGGAAAGGTAATGTCTGAAATTATGTCCGGCGAAGCGACAGATGCCCAGATAGCATCTTTTATTACCGCTCTTAGAATGAAAGGCGAAACGGTGGACGAAATTACCGGCTGCGCGCGCGTTATGCGGGAGTTTGCTACAAAAATCAGGATAAAAGCAAATGTTGATGTTGACGCTGAAGATATAAACGTTGATCAGGAAACGATTATTGACACTTGCGGTACCGGAGGCGATCAAACATTAACTTTCAATGTTTCTACGGCTTCGGCTTTGGTTATTGCAGGTGCAGGATTAAAAGTCGCAAAACACGGGAACAGATCGGTTTCAAGTTCTTGCGGCAGCGCGGACGTTTTGGAAGCTCTGGGTGTAAATCTGGACGTTACTTCACAAAAAGTTGAGGAATGCATTTCAAAAATCGGCATAGGTTTTCTTTTTGCTCCGGTGCTTCACGGAGCGATGAGACATGCAATTGGTCCAAGAAAACAAATCGGCATCAGAACAATTTTTAATATCTTGGGACCTTTAACAAATCCTGCCGGCGCAAACGCCCAGGTGCTCGGAGTTTACAGCCAGTCGTTGCTGACAATTATGGCTAAAGTGCTCAAAAATCTTGGGACAAAAAAAGCCTGGATAGTTCATTCCCAAGACGGGCTTGATGAAATATCTGTCTCTTCTTCCACAAAAATTACGGAACTGGACTCAGGCAAAATCAAAACTTTTACTATAAAACCTGAAGACTTTAAAATTAAAAGATCAAAAATATCTGATATAAGAGGCGGAAGCGCCAAAGATAATGCAAAAATAGTTTTGGATATTTTAAACGGTGTAAAAGGTCCTAAACGAGACATAGTTATTTTAAATGCTGGAGCGGGGCTTTTTATCGGTGGAATAGCTAACATTTTGAAGGAAGGCATCAAAATAGCTCAAGAATCAATTGATTCGGGCAAAGCAAAAGAAAAACTTAATATGCTTATTAAAATGACCAATGAATAGTATTTTGTTAGATATAGTTAAGGCAAAAAAAGATATTCTTGAAAAAAGGAAAAAAATATTTCCCGTCAGTAAACTTGAAAAAAAAGCATCAGGAGTCAATAAATCCATAAGCTTTAAGAAAGCGATTGAAAAAAAAGACAGGATCAACATTATTGCGGAAATAAAGAAAGCCACGCCCGTATACGGAGTTATCAAGGAAGATTTTGACCCGATAAAAATTGTTAAAGATTATGAGGCTGGCGGCGCTTGCGCGGTATCGGTGCTTACTGAAGAAAAATATTTCTTAGGAAATCTTGATAATTTAAGCGCTGTAAAGACAAATACCAGCCTGCCGGTATTAAGGAAAGATTTTATTTTTGACGAGTATCAGCTTTATGAGGCAAAGGCATATGGCGCGGACGCGGTACTTTTAATATCTGCGCTTTCGGATAATCAAAAACTTAAAAACATGATAGAACTGGCAAAAAAGATTAAGCTTGATGCGCTTGTTGAAATACACGATGAAGGAGAAATAGATAAAGTATTAAATTGTGGGGCAGAAATAATAGGAATTAATAGCCGTAATCTTAACGATTTTAAAGTTGACTTAAGTATAGTCGCTAAAATTTACCCTAAAATTCCTAAGGACAAAATTGTTGTTGCCGAAAGCGGAATCAGGACTCCCTCAGACATAAAAAAACTTTTGAGTTTCGGAATAAATACTTTTTTGATTGGAAATACTCTAATGACGAGCACAAACATTAAAGAAACCTTGGAGGATTTAAGGGGAATAAAATAAAATGGTTAAAGTTAAAATTTGCTGTGTAACCAATTTAGATGATGCGTTGCTGGTAACTAATATTGGCGCTGATTATATCGGCTTCAATTTTTATAAAGAGAGTCTAAGAAAAATCTCTGAAAAACTCTGCAAAGAAGTTGTTGCCAAGCTTCCGCCGTTTATAATACCGGTCGGGGTTTTTGTGGACGAAGATATAAATCTGATAGCCAAGACTGCCAAGAAATGCTCCCTTAAAATGATTCAGCTTCACGGCTCAGAAACGCCCGAATATTGCAAAGAAGCCAAGTCTTTAACTAATCTTGGTGTTATTAAGGCAGGAAAACCCTTTTTTCTTGCCGGCGGAATTACTCCGGACAACGTAAGTGAAGCTATTACAAAAGTGCAGCCTTTTGCGGTAGATGTTGCTACAGGAGTTGAAAGGCTGCCTCGGAGAAAAGATTACGATAAAGTAAATAAGCTAGTTAGAATTGCAAGAGGACTTAAAGCATGAAAAAATATTTCGGAAGTTTTGGGGGACAATTTGTGCCCGAAACTTTATTTGAGCCCATAAATATTCTTGAAAAAGAATTTATTAATGCATATAAGGATAAGAATTTTCAAAAGGAACTTAATTTTTATCTGCAAAACTATGCCGGGCGGCCGAGTTTACTCTATCATGCTAAACGATTGGGCGAAAAATATGGCGGGATAAAGATTTATCTGAAAAGAGAAGATTTATTACATACCGGCTCTCATAAAATTAACAATACATTGGGACAGCTGCTGCTTGCAAAACGGCTTGGCAAAAAAAGAGTTATAGCCGAAACAGGGGCTGGCCAGCACGGGGTTGCAACAGCTACTGCCGCGGCACTTTTTGGAATTAAGTGCGAAATTTATATGGGAGAAGAAGATATAAGACGCCAGTCCTTAAATGTTTTTAGAATGGAACTTTTAGGCGCAAAAGTGATATCTGTAAAATCCGGAACAAAAACATTAAAAGATGCGATCAACGAGGCTCTGCGGGACTGGGTTACCAATGTAAAAGATACATTTTACTGCATAGGATCTGTAATGGGGCCGCACCCGTATCCTTTTATGGTAAGGCAGTTTCAATCGGTAATTGGTAAAGAAACGAAAAGACAAATACTGAAAATAGAAAAACGTCTTCCCGACTACCTTTTAGCGTGCGTTGGCGGAGGAAGCAATTCAATCGGCCTTTTTCATCCCTTTTATAACGATAAATCCGTGAAATTTATCGGTCTTGAGGCACAAGGCGCGGCAAGCGCTTCAAAAGGAAGCATAGGAATACTACACGGTATGAAAACATATGTTTTGCAGGATGCTAACGGCCAGATCAGTCCGACCCATTCAGTTGCAGCAGGACTTGATTATCCGGGAATAGGGCCGGAGCATAGCTTTTATAAAGAAACTAAACGCGCGCAATATTTTCCAATAACAGACAAAGAAGCGTTGACAGCGTTTAAGATTTTATCTGAAACTGAAGGAATAATTCCTGCTTTAGAATCTGCTCACGCTTTAGCTTATATACCCAAACTTGCGCCAAAAATTAGCAAAAACGATATTATAGTTGTTTGCCTTTCAGGACGCGGAGATAAAGATGTAGACAGCATAAAAAATATAGGAAATAGCGTTTAGCGTATAGCGTATAGTTAAGACTCGGTAAATCTTTTCTATCCGCTATCCGCTATTTGCTATCCGCTAAAATGAATAGACTAGAAAAAAAGATCAGGGACCTTAAAAAACAAAAAAGAAAAGCATTAATTACTTTTATAACTGCGGGATTTCCTGATTTTAAAACTACTGAAACATTAATAAAAGTTCTTGAGTCAAACGGCGCTGATATTGTTGAGCTTGGCGTTCCTTTTTCTGATCCGATTGCAGACGGCCCTACGATACAGTTTGCTTCGGAGCACGGAGTAAAAAAAGGGGTCAGCTTACTAAGGATCTTTGATTTTGTAAAACGATTGCGCAAGAAAACCGATATACCGATTCTTTTGATGAGTTATAGCAATCCCATCTTTCATTTAGGTAATACACAGTCAGCAAAAAGAGCTAATAACGCCGGGGTAGACGGTTTTATTGTTCCTGATCTTATCCCTGAAGAATCCAAAGAGCTAAGCCTTGCATGCAGGAAAAACAATTTATCGCTGGTATTTTTGGCAGCGCCAAACACTCCTGATAAAAGGTTAAAAAGTATTGACAACCAAAGCAGAGGATTTGTTTATATAGTATCCCTTACGGGAGTTACAGGCAGTCGAAAAGAGTTGCCTCAATCCGCAAAAGAATTTCTTAAAAAAACAAATAAATATATTACCAGAAATTCTCGGTTTATAGGATTCGGAATCTCGTCTGCAAAGCAGGTTTTGAATATAAAAAATTATGCGGACGGCGTAATTGTCGGCTCGGCATTAATTGAAATAATAAGAAAAAACAAAAATATGAATAAACGGAATAAAATAATCGCATCATTTATAAAATCGCTTAGGAAAGCTTTAGACAGCTAAAAATCGTTAAGTGTCTGTCGGCATATAAGACCTGGCGAGGACTCGATAGGAGCAGGTTTGGTCCGCCCGCTCCTTAGGAGCGGGCCCCGATGTATCGGGGTGTGGAGGTAAAGATGGCAGTATCTTCAACTTCAAAAGGAAAAAAAGAAATTCCAAAAGGGGTATGGACAAAATGCACAAAGTGCGAACAGATTATATATCAAAAAGAGCTGGATGAAAATTTTAAAATATGCCCAAAATGCGGTGCATATTTAAGGCTTACCGCAAAGGAAAGAATTGATATGCTTATTGAAAAAAATTCTTTTCAAGAATTTGATCCTGATATGATTTCAGCCGATCCGCTGGAATTTCCGGGTTATGCTAAAAAAATTGCCTTATCTGATGTAGATTCCGTAATAACGGGAGAAGGAAAAATAGGGAAACAAGGCGTAATAATATGTGTAATGAATTTTGATTTTATGGGCGGAAGCATGGGCTCGGTTGTCGGAGAAAAAATTGCTAGGGCAACGGAAAAGGCGATAGAAAAACGTCTGCCATTAATAATCGTTTCTTCTTCGGGCGGGGCGAGAATGCAGGAAGGAATAATTTCGTTGATGCAGATGGGAAAAACCAGCGCCGCGCTGGCCCTTTTAGGGGAACATAAAATCCCTTATATTTCTGTTTTGGTTGACCCGACTACAGGCGGCGTCGCCGCGTCTTTTGCTATGCTTGGCGACGTAATTATCGCTGAACCAAAATCTTTAATTGGTTTTGCGGGGCCTAGAGTAATAGAACAAACCATACGCCAGAAACTGCCTGAAGGCTTTCAGCTTTCAGAATTTTTAATGCAGCACGGAATGGTGGACATTATTTCTGAACGCAAAAACCTGAAAGAAACACTTATAAAAGTATTAGATTTTATTTCTAATTAATGAACAGTATTTTTCTTGATCTTTGGCAGAAAAACGAATATTTAAAAATGAAGCCGGGACTTGAACGGATAAAAATATTTCTTCAAAGAATAGGCAGTCCCCAAAAAAGTTTAAATATTGTTCATGTTGCCGGGACAAACGGGAAAGGCTCGGTTTCTAAAATGATAGCGTCGGTTTTGTCCGCTTCGGGATACAAAACAGCTCTTTATACTTCGCCTCATCTAGTAAATATATATGAAAGGATAGAAATTGACGGAAACTCAATAGATGAGGATGATTTAAATAGGCTTGCAAAACGTTATTATAAACTTGCAAAAAAAGCGGGGCTGACTTTTTTTGAGTTTATTACAGCCGTAGCTATTGTTTACTTTAAAGAAAATAAAGTGGATATCGCCGTTCTTGAGACAGGGCTTGGAGGCCGTTTTGATGCTACAAATATTTTTGAAAAACCTTTAGTAAACGTAATTACAGAAATCGGTTATGAGCACACTGAAATTTTGGGAAACACAATCGAAAAAATTGCAAAAGAAAAAGCGGGAATAATTCAAGAGTGTTGTCCTGTGGTCTCAGGAGTCGAAAATTCTCAAGCAAAAAATATTATTAAAGGGGTTGCAAAAACAAAAAATGCTCCCTTAATTCAATTAAACAAAGATTTTAAATACAAAATAAATAAAATTGACTGGAAAAATAAAGTTCAAAAAGTATTTTATAAAAGCAAATATTTAAAGGAAAATGTGTCTTTATCGCTTTTGGGTGAGCATCAGGCAAAAAATTGTTCAATAGCTTTGGCGGCGCTTGAAGTTATTTCAAAAAATGGATTCAAAATTAATTTTAAAAAAGCAAGCAAAATCCTCAATAAAGTTCATTGGCCCGGCAGGTTTGATATACGTAAAATGAAATTTGAAGACAAAGTGAAAACCTTAATTCTTGACGGAGCGCATAATCCTTCGGCCATAAAAGCATTTGTCAAAACATTTATTTCTAGTCCGTGGGGAAATGAAAAAGTAGCGGTTCTTTTTAATGTGATGAAAGATAAGGACTATAAATCTATGGTGAAAATACTTTTGCCTATAGTGAAAAAAGTTATTCTTCTGCCGACAGGCCTAAAAAGAGAAATATCAATAAATAAGCTTTCGTCATTATGGAAAAAATATATTGGTAAAAGGAATGTTATTAATTTAGAATCTTTAAAAGATGTTTTGTGTAAATTGAAGGATGAAAATATATTTCTTGTTTGCGGTTCATTGTTTTTGGTTGGAAAATTAATGAAAGAAATTAAACTATTGGAGAAAGAAAATGTCTAAATACTATCTTGGTATTGATCTCGGGGGGACGGAAGTAAAAATCGGGATTGTTGATGAATTGGGCAAAACTATTGAAGAAGCAAGTATAGTCAAGACATCGGCTTTTAAACCGGAAGAGCTTGTTAAAAAAATTGTTGAAAAAACGAAATCCATGAAAAACTTTAGGTTTGTTTCGGGTA
The DNA here is from genome assembly GCA_026388075.1 of Elusimicrobiota bacterium. Lineage (NCBI taxonomy): Bacteria > Pseudomonadati > Elusimicrobiota > Elusimicrobiota bacterium. The sequence continues at coordinate 9,802 of JAPLKN010000135.1, read as the reverse complement.
CCGGGGTAGGAGTTGCCGGCGATATTGATCAGGAAAACGGTATAGTGCGGTTTTCTCCCAATTTGCCGAAATGGAAAAACGTGAACTTAAGGCAAATGCTTAAGAAACATTTGCTTGGGCCGATTGTTATTGATAACGATGCCAATGCCGCAGCGTTGGGGGCATACTTCCTTGATGCTAAGATGAAAGTAAAAAATCTTGTTTGTGTTACGCTGGGAACCGGCGTTGGGGGAGGAATCATACTTAACGGAAAAGTGTTCCGGGGAGCAACGGGTACTGCCGGGGAAATTGGGCATATGCACTATGACGCGGACGGCCATCAATGTAATTGCGGAAGTTTCGGATGCATAGAACGTTATCTTGGCGCGGCTTATTTAAGCTATGAAGGAAAAATCAGCGGCAGTAAAAAAATATTTGAACTTGCGCATGACAACGCTGAAAACATTACGCCGAAAATACTTGAGGAGGCTGCCAGAAGCGGAGATTCTGCGGCGGAACAGATTTGGCTGGATGCGGGAACAAAGCTGGGTGTTATTCTTGCAGATGTTATAAATCTTTTGAATCCTGAAATGATTGTTTTGACAGGCGGGGTAAGCAAAGCTAATGAACTGTTGTTGGATCCGATAAAAGAAATAATTAAGAAAAGAGCTTTCAAGACACCTGCGAGGGCTTGTAAGATAGTAATTTCAAAATATAACAGCATGCTCGGAGTTGTCGGTGCGGCTCTCTTTGCAAAAGAATAATTTCTTTGAAATATTTTCAAAAACCGCATATTAAATAATTAGCCTTTTAAATTTATCAATATAACCAAATTTATCCACGCACTATAAGACCACGGGTTTACCCGTGGATGTCATGCCTGAGGCAGATCCCTGCCCGCCGGTAGGCGCGGCGCCTTGGGCGGAAATGGTCTTTAGCGCGGGATTCCGCTCCACGTGCAAGTGAGGAGCGAATCCCATTATCTTTGAGATACCACGGGCTTGCCCGTAGAGCTTCATTTTTAACCTGCCGTTTTTTAGTTGTTAGCCGGATTATCAAAACATAATGAAAATTAAATATTTTATATTGCCGAGCATCTTTTTTTTATGTGTTTCTCTTTCATATTCAAAAGAAATTGACCTTAAATCTAATACACTTGAATACGATGACGCCAACGATTTTGTAATAGCAAAAGATTCTGTAACTGTGAAATGGAAAGAAAGTGTATTAAAAGCCGATACGGTTTATTTTAAACCGAAGAAAAAAATTCTTACCGCTGATAAAAATATCTCTTTGAAAGATAATAAAAGCATATTATACGGCGATTCAATTTTCTATGATTATAATAAGGAGGCCGGAGAAATCGGAAATGCATCAGGTTTTAATAGGCCTTGGTATTTTACTGCAAAAAAGTTGAAAAAAATAAGCGAAGACAAATTTGTGATGAAAAATGTCAAAATGACCAGCTGTGATTTTGATAAACCAGATTATACCGTAAGGGCAACGACTGCCAAGGTTAAGGTCGGAAAAAGAATTACAACTTATAACCCGGTTTTTTATTTCAGGAATATCCCGGTATTTTATCTGCCCATATATGTGCATGGGATGGGCCCGCATAAGGACAGTCTTGAAGTCCGGCCGGGTTACAATAATACTGACGGCCTGATGGCCACAGTTATTTACGGATATCCTTTGAGCCAGACAAGCTACGGAAAACTATACCTTGACTGGTACGGAAAAAGAGGATTAGGGGAAGGAGCTGAATATATATATGGGGATTCCAACACCAGTCTGAATCTCTATGGATTTCATATAAGCGAAGTAACTACTGACAGCGAGCGCTGGAATACCACGGCTTCATACCGTCAAATGTTAAGCCCTATGTGGACAGCGCAAGCCCAGGCGGACTATTTCAGTGATTCAAGGGTAGTCAATAATTATTTTCAAAATACTTTGTCCGGCTCAAACCAGAAACTTCATTCATTTCTTTCATTAACCAGGGCGAGTTCAAAAAGCAGTCTTAGGATAGTAACTGAAAGGTACGATATTTATCAGCCGTTACTCGGGGCTTACGATCCTTATCAAATTACCGTACCAAGGCTTGAGTATATACTTTATCCTCAAAAAGGAAAAAGGTTTTACACAAGTGTTACCACTAATCTCCAATATCAGTATCTTTCTACAAACGATTACTATTTGGCAAGCGGGGATATGGACGGCAATATTTCAAAGGATTATCGTTTTGGACGCAAACTGACTTTAAGGCCGAAATTTGGCATAAAAGAAAGCTGGCAGGACAGAAGTTCAAAATATGATTTTACGGATATTCTCGTGACTCGCTATTATACGGACGTAAATTTAAGATACCGGCTAAAAAACTGGATTGACTGGGATTTTACTCACAACTATAGAATTCGTTCAAAAATAAATCAGCTATTTCCTGATTTTGACGCTTATGATTTCGGCAGAGAAGCTAATCAAATTTCATTTGCAAATTCAATGTATCTCGGAAGGATATCCATTAGAAACACCATAGGATATAATTTTCTAATCAATAGAAACGAAATTGTTGAAGACTGGCGTGAAAAATTTACTAATTTGGTTAATGAATTTACATGGGCACCGCCGAAAAATTTTTATTTTTATGCAAGAGAAGAAAACATCGTTTATCCTATATGCAGTGTCCGATCGGCTCAAGGTTATTTTAATTGGGGAAAAATAGAAGACAAGTATTTAAATTTCGGAGTTTTCTATCAGGCTTATTATCCTGAAAATCTCGATTTTTCCACCGGGTTCGGTTTTTGGCCGACAAGGAAGTGGCGTCTAGATTATTCCGTAAGAACTACAAGCTTAAATAGATTCAGCTCTTTTAGAATTAATGATACCGAGATAAAGTTTTCAAGAAACATACATTGCTGGGAATTCAAAGTTAGCTATAGAAGACGTCTAACAGATGAGCAAATATATTTCAATATAGGATTTAACAGCTAGATTTTGTTTTTTTGAAGATATATAACAGAACATGAGAAAGTCGCGGGGCTTTCCCCTCCTTTGCTGAAGCTTCGGAAGGGCAGGCCGCCCCTGCACCCCTGAATTACTTTTCTTTACTTGCCTAAAGAAAAGTAATCAAAAGAAATGCACCCTGTGAGCTCCGCCGCGGCGGACTTCCGCATTCTTTATTTCAGGCGGTTTTTCAATGGTTCGGCAGGCTCACCATCCTGAGCTTGTCGAAGGACTCGCCCCTTCGGCTTCGTCCAGGAAGGGGCTCAGACACGAAAAACCGAAAACTTTCTAAAAAATGCTCGACTCATAAGCGGCTCAATGGGGAAAAACTGTAACTACGATTCTTGGATTCTATAATTTTGAGTTGAAATAATAATTAAAAATATTAGTTCCATTTGATTTAATTGATATTTCAGTAAGTTTTTTATAGAATTTTATCCACCTTCGCACCGCGCCTGCCGGCGGGCAGGGAAAACTATGGACGTAAGTCCATAGAGCTTCATTGAAAATATTTTTGGGAGTTTGAATGAAAATATTAGTTACCGGGGGGGCAGGGTTTATAGGATCCAATTTTATAAGGCACATATTAAAAAAATATCCGAAATACTGGATATATAATCTGGACAAGTTAACATATGCCGGTAATTTGGATAACTTGAAAGATATTGAAAAAAATTCAAGATATAAATTTGTTAAAGGGGGTATCTGTGATCAGAAAGTAGTTAATAAGATTGTTCCCGGCGTAGAAGCTATTATAAATTTTGCGGCAGAAACACATGTTGACCGGTCCATAATGTTTCCTGATTCCTTTATAAAAACCGATGTTTTAGGGACATTTACTCTTCTTGAATCAGCAAAAAAATATAAAACAAAGCTTTACATCCAAATTTCTACTGACGAAGTTTATGGCAGCATAAATAAAGGATCTTTTAACGAGGATAGCCCTTTAAAACCAAACAGTCCTTATTCCGCTTCAAAAGCCGGGGCCGATATGCTTGTTCGTTCTTATTTTATTACATACAAAATACCGGCAATTGTTACAAGATCTTCCAATAATTTCGGCCCTTATCAATACCCGGAAAAAGTTATCCCGCTGTTTATTTCAAACGCGATTGATAATAAATTTCTTCCTCTTTATGGTGACGGAAAAAATGTCCGCGATTGGATTTATGTTTTGGATAACTGCAAAGCCATAGATGCCGTACTGCACAGAGGAAAAGTGGGCCAAATATATAATATTGGCGGCGGGAATGAAATTACTAACTTAGAGCTTACAAAACTTGTCCTAAAAATGCTTAATAAAAGTGAAAAACTGATCAAGAAAGTTAAAGATCGGCCCGGCCATGACCGCCGTTATTCATTGGATTGTTCAAAGATCAAAAGAGAACTTAAATTTGATCCAAAGTCAGATTTTAAAGCAGATTTAAAAGAAACTATAGAATGGTATCAGAGTAATGAATGGTGGTGGAGAAAACTTAAAAACAAGGATTTCCATCGCTATTACAAAAATCAGTATAAAATTAAAAATTAAAAAAATAAATATGAAAATACTCATTACAGGCATTAGCGGGCTTTTAGGTTCGGAACTTGCAAAAGTCCTAAAAGATAAACATGAAATTTGCGGTATTGCAAGAAATTTCAACTCACCGGAATTCAAAACATATAATATTGATATTACAGATTCCAAGCTCACCTATGACACGATTTCAAAAATTAATCCTGATGCAGTGATTCATGCGGCTACTTATTCAAATGTTGATGAATGTGAAAAAAATCCGGAACTTGCATTTAAAATTAACTCGCTAGGAACAAGAAATGTGTGTCTCGCATGCCAAAGATTTGACACGGTTTTGGTATATATTTCTACCGATTATGTTTTTTCCGGAAAAGATTTTCCTAAAGAAGGATATACAGAGCTGGATATTCCTAATCCCGTAAATATTTACGCAAAGTCAAAACTGGCCGGCGAATGGTTTGTAAAAAATCTTTTGAACAAATTTTTTATAATCCGCACTTCATGGCTTTTCGGTTCAAAAAGAAATAATTTTGTATCTGCAATTTTTGATGATTTGAAAAACAATAAAAACGTCAAGCAAGCAGGCGATATGAGAAGTTCTCCTACAAACGTATTTGATCTTTCCTTGGCGATTTCAAAACTTTTGGAAACTAATTTATACGGAATATACCATTTAACTAACTCAGGATTTGCTTCCAGATACGAAGTTGCAGTTTATATAGCTAAAATATTGGGCTGTTCAAAAAATAAGATCGAGAAAGTTTCGCTTAAATCGTTTAATTTCGCTGCTCCAAGGCCATACTTTTCAGGACTTAAGAATTATATCTGGAAACTTAATGATTTTAAACCTCTTAAACCTTGGCAGGAATCGGTCGCCGATTTTTTATCAGCCAAAATCTGAATAGGAGTATTGAATGAGAAACATTTGTGTTATCGGTACAGGCTATGTAGGGCTTGTGACAGGAGCGTGCCTGGCTGAATTGGGGCATAAGGTTATCTGTGTTGATAACGATAAAGCAAAGATAAATAAATTATTGAAAAATATTATGCCCATATATGAGCCGGGGCTGGGGGAACTGGTAAAAAAGAATGTAAAGCAGAAAAGGCTGGCCTTTACCTCTTTATTAAGAAATGCGGTTGAGAAGTCGGAGATAATATTTATTGCCGTTGGAACTCCTCCTCGTCCTGACGGTTCCGCGGATCTTTCATTCGTTGAAATTGTTGCAAAAGAGATAGCTTTGCATATGAAAAGCTATAAGCTCATCGTTGACAAGTCAACCGTTCCGGTTGAAACAGGGGAATGGGTTCAGCATACAATCAAAAGAAATTTGAAAAAGAATATTTCCTTTGATGTTGCATCTAACCCGGAATTTTTGAGAGAAGGCACAGCTATTCATGATACATTTAATCCCGACAGGATTGTTATAGGGGTAAACTCAAAAAGAGCGGAAAATCTGTTGCGGGAAGTATTCGCATCCATTAAAGCTCCTTTAATTGTTACAGATATAAAAAGCGCCGAGATAATAAAGCATGCATCAAATTCATTCCTTGCCTTAAAAATCTCATATATTAATGCTGTAGCGAACTTGTGCGAAAAAACCGGGGCAGATATAGAAAAAGTTGCCGTTGGCATGGGGTTGGATAAAAGGATAGGACAATCTTTTTTAAAAGCGGGCATCGGCTTCGGCGGGTTTTGTTTTCCCAAGGATCTAGAAGCTTTTATCTGGATTTCAAAGAAATTAGGATATGATTTCAATTTGCTTAGAGAAATAATTAAAATAAACGAAGGACAAAGGAAATTGCTTCTAAAAAAGATTGAAGAAACATTATGGATTCTTAAAGGTAAAACTATAGGTATTCTGGGATTAGCATTTAAACCCAATACGGATGACATGCGTTTTGCTCCGTCCATTTATATAATTCAAAAGCTTCAGGAACAGGAAGCAAAAATAAAAGCTTATGATCCGCAATCAATGGAAAAGTCAAAGAATTTCCTAAAAGATGTAAAATATGAAAAAAGTCCGTACGAAGTTTCTAAAGGAGCGGATTGCCTGGTTATACTTACTGAATGGGATGAATTTAGAAATCTCGATCTCATGAGAATAAAAAAATTGCTGAAACATCCAATAATTATTGACGGAAGAAATATTTTTAATCCAAAGAAAATGGAAGAATTGGGATTTACATATAAAAGCATAGGAAGATAAAACAAGTGGTAAGTGTTAAGCGGTAAGGGGTAAGTTCATGCTTAATGCAATTTTTTGTCTAATTTAAACCTTAATTCTTATCCCTTACCCCTTATCACTGTATTTAGAAAGGAGTGTTCATGCGAATAGTTATTACCGGAGGAGCAGGCTTTTTAGGGTCGCATCTTTGCGATTTTTTAATTGCAAAAGGGCATTCTGTTGTAATTCTTGATAATCTTATTACCGGCGATATAAAAAATATTGAACATTTATTAGGTAGCAAAAAAGTTAAATTTGTCAGGCACAATGTCACTAATTTCATAAATGTTTCCGGAAAAGTTGATGCAGTCCTGCATTTCGCTTCCCCGGCCAGCCCGATTGATTATTTAAGACATCCAATTCCGACCTTAAAAGTAGGATCGCTGGGGACGCATAACGCGCTAGGTTTGGCAAAAGACAAGAAAGCTATTTTTATGCTTGCTTCCACAAGCGAGATATACGGAGATCCTTTGATCAATCCTCAAAACGAATCGTATTGGGGAAATGTAAATCCTGTAGGTCCGCGCGGTGTCTACGATGAAGCGAAAAGGTTTGCCGAGGCCATGACTATGGCTTATCACCGTTACCACAAAATGCCTGTACGCATCGCGCGGATTTTTAATACCTATGGCCCGAGGATGCGCCGTCACGATGGAAGGGCTGTGCCTGAATTTATTGCTCAAGCTTTAAATAACAAACTTGTAACAGTTTTCGGCAATGGGAAACAAACAAGATCATTCTGCTATGTTTCCGATCTCATAAACGGAATATACAAACTATTAATGTCAGAATATAATGAACCTGTTAATATCGGAAACCCTCATGAAATAACATTGAATGAACTGGCAAAGATAATAATAAAAATGACTAGCAGCAGGTCGAAAATTGCATTTAAACCTCTTCCGATAGATGATCCTAAAGTCCGGAGGCCGGATATTTCAAAAGCTAAAAAACTTCTTAATTGGAGTCCGAAAGTCAGGCTTGAAGAAGGGCTAAAAAAGACTATAGAATATTTTAAAACCAGACAAAGGTAAAGACGGATAGAAAATAAAGCTGATAATATATTTCTAATATTTCAAAACTAAACCTGTCTTTAAATGGAGCCGCTAATGAATCTGACAAAAGGAATAATACTTGCAGGGGGAAAGGCCACTCGGCTTTATCCGGTAACAAAGGCCGTATCAAAACAACTTTTACCGATTTATAACAAGCCGATGATATACTACCCTCTTTCTATTCTGATGCTTGCGGGAATAAAAGATATTTTGATAATTTCAACTTCTGAAAGTATCCCGCAATTTAATAATCTGCTGGGCGACGGGAAGAATTACGGATTGTCTATATCGTATGCTGTTCAGGAAGAACCAAATGGTATAGCCGAAGCTTTTATTATAGGTGAAAAGTTCATTGGAAACAATAATGTGAGCCTAATTTTGGGAGATAACATATTTTTTGGGGGAGGGCTGTCAAAATATTTAAAATATGCGATTGCTCAGAAAGAGGGGGCTACAATATTCGGATTTTACGTTAATGACCCTCAAAGATACGGAATTATTTCTTTAGATAAAAACAATAAGCCCGTTTCAATAGAAGAAAAACCCAAAACCCCCAAGTCTAATTGGGCAGTAACAGGGCTTTATTTTTACGACAATAAAGTTGTTGAAATTGCAAAAAAAATAAAGCCTTCAAATAGAGGAGAGCTGGAAATAACCGACATAAACATAGAATATTTAAAACACAAAAAATTAAATGTGGTTTTGCTGGGCAGAGGAAATGCCTGGCTTGATACAGGGACATATGATTCGCTTATTGACGCTTCGATGTTTATAAAAACCATTGAAGAACGCCAGGGGCTTAAAGTTGGTTCAATTGAAGAGATTTCTTTCCGTATGGGATATATTACTAAGGAACAGCTGAAAAAACTAGGGAAAAATATTAATACCAGCTATGGGGATTACCTTTGCAGAATAGCTGATGAGAAATGATGCGGTTCTTAGTTCTCAGGACAAATTATGAGCTTTAAATTTCAAAAATTAGAAATACCCGATTTAATACTTATTGAGCCTCAAATTTTACGCGATGAGCGAGGTTTTTTTACAGAAATTATGAAAACTAACGAATTTGAAAAAGCGGGAATAAAAACAACTTTCGCTCAGTTAAATCATTCAAAATCTTCTAAAGGCGTTTTAAGAGGGGTTCATTTTCAAAAAAAACCTATGGCACAAGGAAAACTTGTCCGCGTTTTGGAAGGTGAAATTTTTGATGTTGCTGTAGATATAAGAAGAAAGTCGCAATATTACGGAAAATATGTTAGTATAAATCTTAATGAAAAAGACATGAAACTAATATATATCCCTGAAGGTTTTGCTCACGGTTTTTGTGTTTTGTCTGATACTGCCCAAATAGAATATTTTTGCACCAATATTTATTCCCCGAAGGATGAAGGCGGAATTATTTATAACGATCCCGATTTAAATATTAACTGGCCGATTAAAAATCCTTTAATATCGTCAAAAGATTCAAAATATGGGCTATTCAAAGATCTGGACAGCGGTTTCTAAATGAGTTGACTAGTTAACTGAGTAATTCCTGTTTGGTAATTGGTCGTTTAAAGATTTCAAAGGAGGTGATGGTATATGACATTTGGCAGGATGTTAGGTATGTACATGCTTGTTCCGGCTACGGTTCTGTTAACCATCAGCTATTTTGTAATGGCGGTAAACGGCAAGCTGGACAAAAAGGGGCTAAAAACGTTCGGCACTATTATTGTGATTCTATTGTTTTTGTCTGCTCTGCTTGCAATTGTTTTTGGAACGATGATTTTAGCTTTAGGGAAACCTCCGATTGTTCATTCAATTAAAGCGGTTATTGAAAGCGTTGCATCCAAATAGGCAACATTTTTCATGGAGGCCCGATCCCGTGGATTATTCCGCAGGGTTTGGCCTCCATAATTTTTGTAATTAAACCCAAATTTTGCAACAGATTGCAAAATTTGTCCTGAAGGGGCAGCCCGTCACCGACGAGCTGGGTTAACCCCGCACCATTTATAACTTGTTCAATTAAATGTTTGCAGGGGTTT